>DNAE01000140.1 GCA_003543635.1 Clostridiales bacterium
GTCGTCTTGCCGCAGCCGTTGGGTCCGATGAGGCAGGTGATCTTCCCCTCGGAAAACTCCGCGGAAATGCCGTCCAGCACCTTCCTGTTCCCGAAGGAGACCGTGAGATCCTTTACTTCCAGGTTCATATCCGGACTCCTTTCTTTCCTGCCACGATCCTGCTCTTGATGAGCAGCCACAGGAAATAAGGGGCTCCGATAAGGCTCGTTATGGCACCTATGGCCATCTCTCCGGGAGCCACGACGGTCTTGGCGATCGTATCGCAGATAACCATGAACAAGGCTCCCACAAAGAAGCACATTATGAGTTTCTGACGCATCTTCCTCACCTTGAAGAAGGAGACGATATGGGGGATTATGAGTCCCACGAATCCGATGATCCCCGAGTTGGCCACACAGAAGGCCAGGAGCACCGATGCGATGCACAAGGTGAGACCCAGGGTGCTGCTCTGCTTAACACCCAGTGAGAGGGCGGCTTCGCGCCCCAGCTTCAGAACGTCTATCCTGGGAGCGATCATGATGAGGAGGGGGACGCCGACGGCGACCACCACCGCCAGCACCTTTGTTTTCGTGACGGTTGCCGATGAGAAGGTTCCCAGCATCCAGAGGTAGACTCTCTCCATGCTGTCCATATGCAGGGTCATCATTACTGTTATAAGGGCGCTCATGATGGAGGATATGGCGATACCCGCCAAAAGAGTGGATGTGGTATCGTATTCACCGCTTCCCTGGGCAATGAAGAAGACCGCCGCCCAGGTGACCAGGGCACCCGCAATGGCGCCCACGTAGCTTCCCGTGAAGCCCTCGCCTATTATCATTCCGTTAAGACCGAAGACGATGGCAATGGCCGCTCCGAAGGCGCTTCCCGAGGAGATACCCAATACAGAAGGGTCGGCCATGGGATTCTTGAACACACCCTGCATGACGCATCCCACGGAGGCCAGAGCTCCCCCCACCAGTGCAGCAGTCGCCACCCTGGGGAATCTCACCCTGCCGATGATCAACATCTCCGTATCGGTCAATTCATCTCTCATACCGAGGATGTACTTAACGACACCCGCCGGTGCGACAGATGAACTTCCGAGACAGCTTGAGACCGCCACCGCGGCAAATACCGCGGCGACGGCAATCAAAAGCTTTACTATAAAGAGATCTCTCTTATGCTGCAGCCTGGACATCAGAGCTTGCGGCAAACTGATCCACCGCATCCCTTATGATCTGAACTGCTTCGATATTCCTGGGTGTCTGTCTCTCGAAGATATTGTTGTCCACGGAGATGACCCTTCCCTCCTGAACGGCCGTAAGTGACGTGTAGGGCTCGGATGTCATGAAGAGATCATAACCCCAGGCAGGTACGAGGATGATATCGGGATCCTTCTCCAGGAGCTGCTCCACGGAATAGCTCCATCCGGAGATGTCGCCTGCGGCATTGACGGCACCGCCGGCCTCGATGATATCATTGATGAACGTATCGCCGCCTGCCGTGAAATCGCCGTACTCGCCGAATCCCATGCAGTAGTAAACGGTCAGATCGGAAGTTTCTCCGCCCTCAAGGGCAGCAAGTTCATCTGTAAGCTCAGCCGTAAGAGCAACACCTTCATCGTGGGCTCCGATGAGATCGGCAACATTTCCCACAACATCGATCATACCGTCCAGATTGTCCTCGTCGATGATGATGGCAACGGGGATATCAAGAGCCGTAAGGGCGTTATAGGCCTCTTCACTGAAGATGGAGGAAGCGATAACGAGATCGGGCTCAAGGGAAGCGATGAGCTCCGTATCGGGAAGGTCGATGGGGCCCACAGACTGAATGTCCATTGCCTCTGCGGGATAATCATCGTAGTCGGATCTTCCCACCAGCTTGTCCTGGGCGCCCAGGGCGAAGACGATCTCCGTGAGAGCAGGGGATACGCTGACGATCTTTTGAGGCTCGGACTCGATCACCACCTGATTGCCGTAGGGATCCGTGTAGCTAAGGGGATAGATGTCAGATCCTTCATCGACAACGTCTGAAGCTGAGGCTTCTGTTTCTGAAGCGACAGATTCCACTGCTGAGGAGCCCTCCGTAACGGACTCCTCGCTCTCCTTAGCGGCATCTCCGGAGCAGGCCGTCATTGCGCCCGCAAGAATGGAGACCGCCATAAGGGAGGCCATTATCTTTCTTTTCATATGTTGTTCTTTCCGCATCACGGTCGCCCTCCGCAACCATATGCAAATGTAAGACTCATCGGCAGGTCTCCTGACTTGCGGTGTAAGCTGATCTTCCCTTCTCAGGCAAAGAGCCCAATGGATATGAAGACGCAAACCGCTGACAGTAGCGGGGGCTGTCCCGGATTCGCACCGGGTTCCCTATTATCCCTTTTTACGGGGCACCGACGGCAGACATATTATATTTAAAATGGTATCTCAAATCAATTTCAACTTACCTGATCCGGGAAAAACCTGGTGGCGTACATGAAGATCTCCTCCCTAACCTCGGGGGCGATCTCGGAGACGATATTCTCGCAGGGTCTTGCGGTATAGTACCCCTGAACAAAGTCGGTCCCCAGCTCGATGCAGGTACGCAGTTCCGCGGAGGTCTCAACACCCTCCGAGAGCACAAGGATATCGTTCTCGTGGGCAAACTTTACTATGCTCTTAACAAAGTGCTGTTTCTGGGGGTTGTCCTGTATGCCCGACAGGAGCATCCTGTCGATCTTAACGTAGTCAGGCATATAGCGCAGAAGGTTTATTATGTTGGAATATCCCGTGCCGTAGTCGTCAACGGCGCTCTGGACTCCCAACTGCCTGTAGGAAGACTTCATCTCCAAAACTCCCGTGTCGTCTATCTCCGCCTGCTCCGTAAGCTCTATGACCACCGTGTCGGCATAGAAGGTGAGCTTCTCCCTTATGGCCAGATCATCCTCAGCCTTGAGCTTGACCCCCGGGATACTGTTGATGAAGACCTTCTTCCCCTTGAATATTTCGGGGTGTTCTTCCATTTCCCTGAGGACATTGAAGAAAGTAGCCCTCTCCACATCCACGGTCCTGCCCAGATGCTCCGCGTATTCCAGAACGGTGACGGGAGGGATATAGGGTTCGATATCGGGTCTCATCAAAGCCTCGTAGGCGAAGATATTTCCGTTCTTGGCGTCGACTATCGGCTGGAAGTGATACTTGAACCTGTTCTCGTCCAGGAGATCCTTGACGCTCTGGGCGGTCCTCAGCTCCTCCCCGGTCATGTTCGAGGAGAACTTCATCTTCTGTTCGTTCTTCTTATTTCCGTTCTTTCTTCCCACGGCCTCGTTGACCAACTGTTCCAGCTGACCTCTGCCGTAGACCCTGGCCACCTTGCCGCCGATGGATATCTTTATGGTGTAGTTATGGGTACTGTTAAACTCATCTATGAGGACGCCCATCTTCTTACGGAGCTCGTAGATCTCCTTGCTCCCGTTATCCTCCGATATCTGTGCCACAACGAACTCGTCGTTCCCCAGCCTGCAGCAAAGCGCACCCTCGGAAGCGGATCTCATTATTATGTCCGCCAGGACGGTGATGGCCGCATCCCCCTCGTTCCTTCCGTACCTGGTGTTGATACTGCCAAGCCCGGCGATATCGATGGCCGTTATACAGATATAGGCATGTTTTGAAAGGGCGTGCTCGATCATGGGAGCACTGTGCCTGATGAAGCCCTCGAAGTTATAAAGCCCGGTCAGCCTGTCGACTATCTGCTCCTTCTCCATCCACTCGTCCTTCTGCCGCATTTCCCTCTGACGTCTGGAGCATTCCAGTCCCAGCATGACGTTACGGAGCCATAGGATATAGTTGGAATCGATGGAGCGGATCTCATCCCCGTAGGAGATCACCGCGTATCCGAAGCCGTTGTCGTCAAAATGGAGGGGGGTGAAGAAATAGGCAGCGGGGTGGTCCCTCTTCTCGTTCAAGGCGGGGAGCATCTGCTCCGCCGGGAAAACGTCGTCGTAGGAGATCTTATCGGCGCCCTTACCCTCGGGGCCGCAGGAGAGGACATTCAGGATATTTTCCGTGTAGCCGTGCTTGACAAACCTCTCCTCACTGCTGTCGGAGCTTCCCGAGTTAAGACAGATATTAAAACTGTCGAACCTTCTTATCTGGAAGGTATATGTCTGTATCATATCCATGACGCCCCGGAAGTCCGGTCTGGACAGCATATCCTCCAGGAGTCTGTTATAGCTGGAATAAAGGGATCTTGTGGAAGTCTCGGACTCCCAGGTCTGCCGCAGATGCACCCTGGGTACCATGCTCTCGCAGTGGCATCCGCAACTGCCTCCCCTGAAGAACGTGTATTCCGGAGCAAAGTCGGCGGTATCATTCCCCTCTATCATGGCGATCAGTGTATTTGCCACATGGTACCCGTACTCGAAGGCGGGGACCGGGATCGAAGTTATGGGGCAGGGACTGTCCCGGCCCTCCCCGGTGGAATCGTATCCCGTGACGGCGATATCTTCGGGGATCTTATATCCCCTGCGGACCAGCTCCGAACATACGCCCTCCGCCATGTAGTCGTTGGCACAGGCAATGGCCCGGGGCATCTTTCCCCCGGAACTTATGAGCCTGTCTACGTAGTTGCTGCCCCCCGAATACCAGAAATCACCGTAGAATATACGGTCCTCAGAAACCTCAAGGCCGTGGTCCTCCATGCAGTCGAGGTAGGCCTTAAGCCTCTCCGCGGAATGGAAATGCCACTCCTTACCCGTTACAAAGGCGATATCCTCGTAACCGTGATCCTCTATCAGGTGACTCACGATCTTATATATGGGATCGTAGTGTTTCAGGAGGATATACTTGAACCTGTCGCTCTTCTTATCGATAAAGAGGACCTGCCCCTTGTATTCCCTTTCCAGACGCTTCTCGATAGCGGGGATCATTCCCGGGGTACTTATCGTATCCGCCAGGACCGCCACCCCGTCGAAAAGTGAATAATTGATGAGATTGAAGATATTGGATTCGCCGACTTCCCGAAGTTCACTGTCCTGGAATTTCTGGTACATGGCAAAGACACAAACATCCGTACCCGACTCAAAACTACCCTTCTCGAACCCTTCTATAAACCGGCTCTGGTATTCCTCGTCAGGTTGTCCGCACAAAAGTGCTATGCGTTTAGGTACTTCCTTATAATCTGCCATAAGCGCATCTCCCCGGATACAGAGATTATAGCATGGCACTTTGCAAAAAGCGATATCAAACGCACTCGACTATGACCCATCTCACGGCGATCCTGTCGGTGAGATCAGAGGTCATCTCGTTATCGTACACGATGGTATATCTGTCGGAGGCTTCCTTTATGTCCTCGATGAGCTCCGAATAGCCGGTGCCGGTCTCGATAAGGAAGGCATCGTTGTCGTATTCCTCCCTGAAATCGTCCATCATTTCCACGGAGGTAACATACATCTTTCCCCTGATGTGGTCCTCGGGGGAGAACTCGATCATATAGGGATCGATCCTGTTGTCCAAGTGGACCGGTATGTCGTAGAACAGGAGCCAGGACCCCGTGTTAAAGGAATTGAATAACCTGGAGTATCCCTTTTCCTTAAGGACCTCTATTACCCTGTGGTCGTATCCCGCAAGCCTCTCGATATCGGCCATGCTGTTGGTGGGGAAATACGATACGATATTGAAGGCACCGTATCCCACCGTGGCCACCAGGCAGAATATCGCAAGTATCCTGTAGAAGGAATCGGAAAGCTCCACCTTAACGTCCTTCTTGCCGCTCACGTTCTCAAAGGCCCACTTGATGAGGGAACCGATCTCCTCGGGACCGAACAGCAGGTATGCCACGGAGAAATAGAGGATGAACCTCTTATAGACGCAGGTCATGATGAGGAACATGCAAAGGAGGGCCACCTTGGTGACGGAAGCCTTCTCGAACTTCCTCAAGCGGTCGTTCGTCATGATGCCCACGAAGATAAGCAGGATCATGAACATCTCGAAGATCGAGAAGGTCTTGGGCTGCCACTCGTCAACGAGGGCCCAGATATCCGTTGCGGCGGACTGCTTGAAGCCGAAGGTCCAGATCCTGATCCCTATGGGGTTAAGGAGGGATACCAGGAATCCCGCGGGAATGAAAGCCAGAAGGACGAAGCACTTCTTAACTGCCCTGTAGAGCAGCTCTATCAACGATAAAACGATATAGACGGCAAAGAATACCGGCAGGATACCTCCGTGAAGCCACGCCATGATGAAGGAGGATATTACGAACAGCAGACCCAGTTCGAGGGTCTTCCGCTCCTCCAGGAATGCGAGTATCAAAAGAGTAATGAAGAGCGTGGATACGATGGAGGGCCTGACATTATAGTCGGGGAATCCGCCGAGGAAGGGGACCGCCACCGCAACGAGGGCCGTTACCAGGGGATGTGCCCTGTCCCTGTTATATCTCAATGCCAGGAAGACCACGGCATAGATGAACAGGCAACCGATGAGCACCGTTCCCGCGATGCCCAGGAAGCGGTAAGCCAGCCCCATGAGGAAGTACCATCCCTCCTCATGGGAAGTCCAGATTAGATCCGGATGCCAGCTGTATATCTCCTCTGTTATGAGCCTGTGAAGCCTCATGTCGTCCAGTCCCACCTTTATCTGGATGGCGGTATCACCCACCATTCCGGCCATACTGGATATTCCGACGAAGGGGCTGTAGATCAAGAGCCCCAAAAGATATAAGAACCATACGTACGGCTCCTGTTTGGACTTCTTCTTGATCTTCAGGTTCTCCACGGTCTTCATTAGAAATGCTTTTTCAGCCACTCCGCCAAGGGAGCGCTATTCTCCTTCTCGTCTTTGGGGGCGATGCCCGTGAACTTATCGTGCTTGACCATGCTGATCTTACCTGACAGATCCACATAGTTCTCGATCTCGGGAGCACTGTCCAGCGGGTTAGTGGTCTCGAAGGATACCTTGCGGATACGATAGAGGATAAATCCCAGCAGAGGACCTGCCACCACGCTTCCTGCACAAAGTATATTGTAGGAGATCTCTCCGCCGACCTTGTAAAGGTTACCGGGCATCGAATCAAATCCTATCAGAGGCAGGATAAGAAGGCCCACAAAAGCCGTCAGGATCGCCAGGATAACGAGCACCCACAAGGCGACCTCAAGTCCGATACGGAATCCACGCTTCCAGGGGCTGTAGGGAATATCACCCACGGCCTCTCCCGTCTGTCCGTTAACGGCAAAGGTATACTTCAAGCCCTTATACTGATACTTGAGGAACCATACCGGGAACAGCGCGTAGTGCTGGCTGAAGTGATCGGAATACGAGTCCGCCGACGAGATGTTCACGTTGTCATACTCGTGGACGGTAACGTATTTACCCATCTGCCTGGCGTAGGAGTCGATCCTCGACTGTATGCGATCAGTCATCTCCAGGGCAGTCTCGTCATATCTCTTGGCGAAGAAACCCGGCAGATAGTTGTCGTCATAAGGTACGATCTCCTTATAATCGAAGGGTTCTATGGCCTCCATCAGCAGGTTACTGATGCTCTTGGAAGCATCAAAGGGCACCAGTCTCGTTTTAAAAGCGATCTCACGATCGATATAAAACATGGACTGACCCAGTCTGCCTGAGCCATAGCACGTTGTTACACAGTCTGCGTCAATGAGCCAGAAGGGTACGTAGACACCCGTGATCTTAGATAATCCCTCATCATCAATAAAGTTCCGGGGTGCGTACTTGTTTTTCTTCACCCACTCAAAGAACTTCTTCTTGGCGTCCTCCTTAGTAAGCTTGAAGGGGATTATGTAATCGGGCTTAAACTCATACGACAGTCTTCTCTTCATTATTGCGGGGGACCCGCAGAAGGCGCAGAACGTAGCTGCGGTATGCTCATCCGTTACAACGACGGCTCCGCAGTTGTCGCAGAAATACTCCGTCCTGGAGTCGTCGTCGTCAGCGGCACCCATGTCCCTTGCGCCCATGTTACCGACGGACTCAAGACTCTCGGGCTTATAAAGATTACCGCAGTTCTTGCAGAAGAGCTTCGACAGGTTAGCATCAAAACGCAAAGCGGAAGCGCACGTGGGGCACTTCGCCTGTGTTGCAGCCGACTGCTTCCATGTTCCGGAATTGCTCGAAAGCTCCTCTTCTTCAAATGTCATATCATCCCAAATTGCCATAAATATATTTTAACACCTGTCAATTCGGGTTTAAATATGAATCGTATCACAAAGGACCGATGTAACATTTGGGCAAAAAAATAAGACTGATGTCTCCATCTGCCTTATTTGGTGACCCGTACGGGAATCGAACCCGTCGCTCCGCCGTGAAAGGGCGACGTCTTAACCGCTTGACCAACGGGCCCTGATATGGTAGCGGCAGCGGGATTCGAACCTGCGACCTGCCGGGTATGAACCGGACGCTCTGGCCAACTGAGCTATGCCGCCATATCTTGCATCCAAAACGATGCTTATCAATTTTAGCAACGGACACCTCATATGTCAAGGATAAATAAAAACCTCCGGGAAATCCCGGAGGTTCTATTATATACCGACAAACTCATTCCGCGAGGGAATCAGTATATAACCGATATATTACTTAAGCTCGAGCTCAGCACCTGTCTCGGAAAGCTTCTTAACGAGCTCCTCAGCCTCGTCCTTAGCAACGTTCTCCTTAAGAGCAACGGGAGCCTTCTCAACGAGCTCCTTAGCATCCTTAAG
>DNAE01000020.1 GCA_003543635.1 Clostridiales bacterium
TTGAGCCAGTTGGTAAAGAGCAACGTCGCCGATGAACGCCACTTGAGGATAGGACCCTTGGAAGGATCGTTGTCCCTGTAGTAGTTCACGGGCATATCTATGGGCAGTCCCTTTGAAAGGTCCCTCTTATACTCATCGTCCAGGGTATTCTTATCGTACTCGGAGTGACCGGTGATGAAAAACTGCCTGCCGTGTCTGTCCGACACCGCATAGACTCCGCACTCATCGGATTCCGAGAGTATCCTGAGCTTCTCACACTTGACCAGGTCCTCCCTCTTGATCTCCGTGTGTCTGGAGTGGGGAACGTAGAAGATGTCGTCGAAGCCCCTGAAGAGCTTGACGGGTCTTGAATAGGTCATGCTGTGTTCGAAGATGCCGAAGGCCTTCTTGGGCAGATCGTACTTGGGGATCCCGTAGTGGTAGTAAAGTCCCGCCATGGCGCCCCAGCAGATGTGAAGCGTGGAATAGACGTGGGTCTTGCTCCACTCCATTATGCTGCAGAGCTCCTCCCAGTAGTCCACCTCCTCAAAGGGAAGGTGCTCCACGGGAGCTCCTGTAATGATCATGCCGTCGTAGTATCTGTCCTTAATATCGTCAAAGGTCTCATAGTACTTTATGAGATGTTCTTCGCTCGTATGGACGGACTGGTGTGAAGCCGTCCTCATGAGATCGATGTCGATCTGTATGGGTGAGTTGGAAAGAGCACGCAGGAGCTGCGTCTCCGTAACGTTCTTATTGGGCATCAGATTGAGGATAATGATCCTTATGGGTCTTATATCCTGGGTCAGCGCCCTGTCTTCCTCCATAACGAAGATCCTCTCCTTCTCGAGGACCGCACGGGCGGGAAGATTGTTGGGTATCCTGATGGGCATATTATGCCTCCTTCTTTATTATCACGATATGAACTCGTTGAGGATCGATTCCTCGGGAGTCCATTCAGGATCGATCTCGGGGATCTTGCAGAGGTGCTTCTCAAGTCTGGCGCATCTGTCAAGAGCCGTGGAAAGATCCGCAAAAGCCTTGTCCTTATTTGATCTCTCCATAAAGACATTGGGAGTCAGAGTCCCATCCTCCACCATCTTGAAGGCGGCGCGGATATCGGCAAGGGCCATGGGAGCCAGTATAAGGCTCTCGTATCCGAGGAAGGAATTGACGTGGATGTCGGCGCTCTCGAGATAGTCGTCGAAGATCTTCTCCTCGGACCTCTCGATCATGGGCCAGTAGTCCACCGTGGCAAGGGCATGGGCAGCCCTGTGTCTCTGGTCCCTTACGATCCTTCGAAGGAGCCTTATCTCGGTCATGTCCATGAGCTTGGTGTCGCAGAAGACATTTCCGTAGGGCATTATGAAGATCTTAAGGCATTCCTTGTCGCTTATGTCTCCGCTTATCCTCTTATTGAGTCCGTGGAGTCCCTCCACCACGAGGACGCCGTTCTCGGGAAGCTCTATCGCCTCATCATCGCTCCTCTCCTCGCTCCGCCTTGTCATGAAGTTGAAAAAGGGAGGTACGATCCTTTCTCCGGCGATTATCCTCTTAACGTCCGAGGCCGCCCTTTCCACATCCAGGGAATCGATGGTCTCGAAGTCGGGCCTTCCGTCCCTGTCAAACTGCAGCTCCTTCATGGCATAGTAGTCGTCCAGTGACAGGAAAGCCGCCTGTCTTCCGTTGGCGGTGAGCCCGGCGGAAAGTCTCATGGTGAACGTCGTCTTGCCGGATGAGGTGGGTCCCGAAACGAAGACCGCCTTCTTTTGGGGATCGTTGATGACGATATCGACGATATGATCTATCTGATCGATGAATTCCTTTTCACATGTCTTTATGAAGGCCGGAAGCTTCTTGGCACCGAGGCTTTCTTCCAGATCTTCAACCGTTATGTCTTTCTTTCCCTGAAGCTGTGCCATATTGACCTCCGTAAACAGTTGTTATCTTCTGTATCTGAAAAACCTTCTTATAATGAGCCTGTCGATGACCCAGTCGTAGGCATACTGAACATATCTGAATGCCAGGTAGACAAGGCCCGGGATTATTACGGCCGCAAGGGCGATCAATACCGCCACGAGTACCACGTGGATACCTCCCGCCATGACTCCCATGACCGTTGCAAAGGAGCCGGCGCCGGAACTGAATCTCTCGGTATACTTCTCAAGGGTACCGTTCAGATAATTGATCACGAAGTCCTGAAGACCGTTGCTCTGTACCTTGATCCGGGGAAGGATAAGGCTTACGGTGAAGCTCATTATGAGGAAAGATTTAAAGATCTTCTCTCCTATTACAAGTAATTTGCCCCAAAAGGGCATTCGATAGTACTTGAAGCAGATGAAGGGACATCCCAGCATAAGGAGCACGAGAAGCACCGTCTCAATGACGCCGAAGTTTCCTATGCGGAGATAGGTCACGCCCGTAAAATAGCGCAGGAGCACGAGCAATGCCACGAGGAAACCGTAAAGGAAGAACAGACCGGCATGTCTTCTGTTCTCAAAGTCCGTGTCACTCCACAGCTTTCCCAAAAACAACCCTTCTAAATAATCCATTAATACTCCCGCTATTATTAAAACTCTTATTATTTTACCATATTCTTATCTTAGCCTGAAACGACACTCCGTCGTCTCTTCGATGATGCTCTTCAGCTTGTCCCAGTCCTTGGGGAAATTCTTTGTATGACTGCTGATGAGCGTCGTATCGTCTTCGAACCTTATCACGATCTTCCAGGAAGACGGGTTTGCCGTGGGATTGCCGACCTCTTCCGTCCTTCCGCTGTTATATGCCTCCATCCACTCGATCATTCCCGACTCCGGAAGCCGCTCCCTTATGAGCTCCAGCTTCGACTCCGTCAAGGATTTCATGAAATTGTTGTTCCACATATAACCGTCGTTCCAGGAGATGAGCTTCTTTTTAAAGTCATACTTGACCTTGTAGCCTCCACCGGAGAAGGAGCTTATCTCCACCTCAAGTACGGTGATTTTGTCGTACCGTGATTCTTTCCCCATAACTTCCTTAATACCGTCCTTATTCGATCCTGATCCCGAAAACGGAACCTGATCTTGTTCCTATTACCATAGTATCGTTATATATTACCGGGGAAGCCTCAAAGCTGACTCCGCCCGTGGTCTCGTCGGATGTGCCGATGAACCTGGACGCCTGGATATAGCTTATCCTCTCGCCGGTCTGACCGTTGACAAGATGTATCTGGCCGATACTGTCAGCGATTATTATATACGCATTTCCGTTCTCATCATAACAATCGATGGGAGAACTGTAGGAGTAGATATTCATGTCGTAATGCCAAGCCTCGGTACCCGTATCCTTGTAATAAGCCACAAGACGGTTACCGCTCATCAGGTCGTTGGTCATGCTGTAGGAGAATATGACCAGATTGGAGATGGAATTCTTGCCGAGTACGGGGTTACCGAGACACCCTCCCGTCTGATCCGTATCGGAGGTCTGTCCGTTATAGGTATAGCAGGACTGGGACGTCTGCCACACCTCCTCTCCCGTAAGACCGTTGATCTTATAGGTGTAGGCGGCGCCGGAATACTGACCCACTCCGCCCTGGTAGTCGACCTCCGTGGCAAGATAGATATAGGGAACACCGTTCTCCTCCTCCAAGGCGGGGGAAAGATCGGAATCGTCGCTCGTCCTGAATACCCATACCATCTCAAAGGAATTAAGGTCCAGACATACTAAGTTGGAGTTGTTGTCTATAAAGTATCCGTAGTTGCCGTAAACGCCGATGGAGCTCTCGACTCCCAGATATCTTCCCTGGGTGTCGTTAAAGATGTACTTATAGCCGGTACACATGGGATTGATGGAAATGGAAGCCCCTCCCATCACGTAATCCGTATTGAGCCTGAAGGTATAGATGATACCGTTCTCGCAGGGCCATATAAGGGTATCGGAATTGCGGTCCACCAGGGGCGAGGAGTCGAAGGCACCCCAGTTCATCCTGTAGGCACCGTCATCAAGGCCCTCGTAGAAATAAAGCCTGGTTCCGTCAATAAGGGAATAGATATACATACCGAATCCGGAATCTCCGTTGTCGTCACCCTGACCCACGTAAAGGAGGGGATAACCTCTGGGATCCACGGAGGGCGTTCCCTTCATGGAGGCTCCCACATAGATGGGATCCCTCGTCATGCTTCCGTCATCAAGATCGAAGAAGTAAACGTAGCCGTCAAGGGCGGCGACGATGACCTCCGTAAGATCCGTCTTGGCTGCGGCACTCTCGTAGAGGTTCATGCTGTTCTTGACCTCATTGGACCAGTTGACCACCAGGGGCTGTCCCGTAAGCTGAAGTCCCGTCCACTCGAAGGTCATATCAGAGGACAGTCTCGATGTCATACCGTGGAACTCCCATATCTGGTTAAGCTCGTCAATGGTGCCGTCCTCGGGGGTCACGTAGCCGTATGTGGCCGTATTCCTGAAGTTATTGCCCCTGTAGGTCAGGATGCCCCCCGCATTTACGGAGTAATCCAGAGGATCCGTCATATAGATGGGGTATGCCCTGTCGAAGTCGGAGACGATGACCGCTCCGTTTATTACGTTCTGGGTAAGTCCCCTGACCGAGGGATCGCAATCGGGGTCGATCTCCGCCTCGGGATCGATCACCACGGAGGCCGTGGCGGGATAGAGCAGGGGATTTTGATAGGACTGTATGGGGGGAACCGGAGTCGGAGTGGGGGATGCCACCGAGATATATGTATCGGCTCCGTTTCCGCTGGCCTCCGCCAGGGAAAGATCCTTGTCCTTATTATTCTTTGAAAAGTAGATAAAAGCGAGAACGGACGTCAGTATGACGGACAGGAACGTCATGAATACAACGAGTATGAGAGTACCCTGCGAAGGATCCCTCGAAGGCTCGTAATACGAATTATCAGGTTCAATGTACTGATCATCACGGTTCATAGATTGTTATTACATACCCTCCGTTCTTCATTTACCCGCAGACGGGTATAGAAAAACAGAATATATTGTAACAAAAATGTCGGATTATCTCAATCAAGACCCTTTGCGATTTCAAGAAGCCTGTTAAGGCGGTGGTTCA
>DNAE01000074.1 GCA_003543635.1 Clostridiales bacterium
AGTCCCAACTCTCCCATTCGCTCTTCCTTGGGGAGAAGCTCCTGTACCCTGTTCTCCCCCAGATCCTTGAGACCCGACAGGAAAGCAGCCTCCGCATATCCAACGGGAAAGACCTTTGAAACGCCCACGAGAGTCACCTCGGATGCATCTCTTCCCGCCTCTTTACATGCTCTGTTTATTGACTCTGTAACATTGTTAAGCCTTAAGGCGATATCTGTCTTTAATTGTTCTTCAAAATCTGTTTCCATGGCACTACTCTATCTTATCTCCGGGCTTGACCGACGCAGGATTCGTCACGATGACCGTCTGAAGGTTAGGTCTCGAAGAATCACCGATGGGTTCGATGATGGCAAATTCTCTGTCGTAGTCGACGATGATAACGCCGACCTCGTCGGCAAAGCCCTGATTATTTACATATACCGTTGCGACACCGCGCTCATAGTCCGGGGACACAAGGGCTCCGATGGGAACACGAAGTCCCGAGGATTCCGTGATGACGATCTCGATATCCACCGTGCGGAGGTCAAGGAGATCCTCAACGTATCTCGTGGTACTGAATACCACATAAAGACCGTCGCCCGTGGACTCCATCCTCTCGACCACACACTTACCGATACTGATACCCTCGGATCCGACATTGATGGTATGGAGGCTTCCCACCTCAAAGGAAGATGCGGGAGCATTCTTCTCGTCAAGGAATACGGCGAGGTACTGCTTCTCGTTTGAAGCTATCCTGGCCAGGTTCTCCCCCTGATCCACATAAAGGTCCGAGGTAATGATACCCGTGGACGAAGAAATATAGTCTTTTATAACGGAGGGCGTCTCGGAAAGGAGACGGTCCATGGTGAGTTCCTGCTCAAGTCCGTCCAGCTTGAAGGAGATGATACCGGGATAAGGTGCCGACACATTGGCGGCATGCTTTTCCAGCTGGATCTCATATCCCTCCTCGTCGTTACGGAGGGTCCTTAATCTCTCATCGTCGAATTCGAGATTCGAGAGCTCAGTCTCCCTCTGGTTGAGGAGTACCGAGATGGATGAGGAATAGGAAGACATATCGCTGACGTTACCGTTCATGGCATCGATCCTGATCATGTCCATGATGGGACCGAGGCTTCCGTTGATGTTATCGTAGATGGAATCGGCGCCCGTTGCCAGGCCCTCCATGATGAGCTCCTGCTGTACCTCGGATATCTGGGACTGGGTATCCCTGAGGTTAGTAACGACCTGCTCCATATCCGAAGGGACTACCATGGCGATATTCTGTCCCACAGACACGCGGCTGCCCTCGGTGGCCCTGGTGACCAGATCTCCGGCAGTTCCCGAGGTGACGACCTCCTCATCCCTGACGATCAGAGCCCTGGCACCTATCGTGTGCTCCACGGAACCGTTTGTTATAAACTCCAGATTCGGCTTGACCGCGATATAGTTAAACAGATGATGTACTACGAATATAAGAACGGCAACTGCCATCAGCACGAGAGCCGTGGTGAGGATACCCGTCTTGAGGCTCTTGTTCCTGGCTCTCTTTCTCCTGTCCTTTGTATATGAATCTACCTTATTCTTATTAGAAGTCTTCTTTTTAATAGGAGAAACATCAGCTTTCTTGGCGACTTTCTTCTTCTCGGCGGGTCTCTTGGCGGGAGCCTTTGAAGGCACGGGCTTTTTGGGGGCAACGGTATTACCCTGCTGCTTTACGACCTGAGCCCTTCTCTTATCCGCAGGAACATTACCCGGGTTCTTTGGGATCTTCCTCCTCTTTTTACCCGTGGGACGACTATTGGCTGTAGTCCTGCGGCCCCCGTTTTGAGGGCGCGGAGAACCGGCGGGGCGCCTTTTGGCACCTGAATCCTTTTCAAACCACTGTTTCTCGTTATCGTTGCCCATTATCGTTCCTCAAATGATTACCGCAAACAAGTTTATGACAAAGCCAGCATTACTGCAAGCCTGCATTGCTCGGAGACAAGTCCGCCCTGCATATATGCAATATACGGGGGCTTTATTGGTCCGTCGCAGGAAAGCTCCGTCGTGGCGCCCTGGGTGAAGGCACCGGCCGCCATGACCACCTTATCCTCGTAACCCGGCATATCCCAGGGTTCCGGTGTAACAAAGGAGTCCACCGGGGAACATGCCTGTATCTTTCCGCAGAAGTTGACGAGTTTTGCCTCGTCCTCAAATATGACAGTCTGAACTATATCGCCCCTGACGCTGTCTGAGGAGGGGGAAGTCTTTACCCCCGCCATCTCGAACATACGGGATGCGAAGACTGCGCCCTTAAGGCATTCCGACACCACATGGGGCGCCATGAAGAGTCCCTGGGCGATGGTCCTGTTGAATCCCAGGGTGGGACCCACGTGACTTCCGAGTCCCGGGGCAGTTATCCTTTGGGCTACCTTTTCCACCAGGTCCTCCCTGCCCGTTACATAACCTCCGGTGGGACAGATGCCGCCTCCGGGGTTCTTGATCAGGGACCCGGCACAGATGTCGGCACCCACATCGCAGGGCTCGTACTTCTCGGTGAATTCGCCGTAGCAATTGTCAAC
>DNAE01000158.1 GCA_003543635.1 Clostridiales bacterium
CTGAATCCGAAGATCTTCACGAGGGAGATGTTGAAGGAGGATCTGTCCAGCATCATCTTGAGCATAAGGTACATGACCACCAGGAAGATCACCGCAGCAGCCACGGACATGACAGTTATCATGGGACCCATCATATCCACGTAGATGCCCGCCGACTTTTCGATGTTGCTCTTGCTTATGACGGAATAGAGCCTTCCCGTCTCGATGTCCAGCTCATGGTCGGAGAAGACGGCGTTGAAGTATTCGTCATCCTCGTCGAACAGATCCCTGCACTGGTCGATATCCATGAAGACCGCGAGGGATGCGGAATAGTCGATCACGTCGCTGACCCTGAAGGCGTAGAGACGGTCGCCGCTCTCGCTCCTGAGGGTGAACTCGTCCCCCTCCGAGAGGCAGTACTTTACCGCCACCGCGGAGCTGATGACCACATTGGTGGTGTCCTTCGGAAGGTCCCCCGTATCGAAGAAGGGGTTGTCCTCCGTTATACCCATTATGCTCACGTCGAAGGTATATCCGTAGATGTCCTTCTTAAAGCTCTCGACGACGGCTTCGTATCCCCCCTCCGGAACCTCCTCGGTGGGATATTTGTAGTTATACATGTACTCATACTTCGTGCCGGAAACGAACTCCTTCTTCACGTTGTCGCAGTATACGTATGTGTTGAGGGCCAGGAAGGCTATCAAAAGGCTCATGAACATTCCGAGAACGACGGTGATGCCGCTCCTCATCTCACGGAGCATCTGACGGAGCCTGAACATATCCAGGAACTTAAGTCCCCTGATCTTGATGTCCCTGCCCCTGGCGACCTTTCTCTCGTTACGCAGGAGGGACAGGGGCGTCCTCTTGAGCCTGTTCCTTATTACCAGGAAGTTCACGATGAAAGCGGTCACGGGGGGTATCACCAGTCCGTAGATGACGAGCATGGGCGTTATCTTGATGGAAAGGGCAGGCATGGAGTAATAGCCCATGGTATCCATAAGCTGCGCCGGGATCCCGATGGGGGTAAACAGGGCGATCACGGTACCCGCAACACCCGAGAGGGCGCAGACGATGACCGGCACCGCCACGTAGCTCAGGGTAAGGGTAGATCTTCTGACGCCCATGGAATAGAGGGCACCGATAACGGCGCTCTCGCTGTCTATGGTATGTACGATGAATACGGAGATAACGTAAGCGAAGAGCATTACCAGGAGGATACCGGCGATTATGCTGGCGGAGAGGTTGATCTCCACGTCGTCCGCCGCCGCATCTATCCTGGGATTCTCGTCGGCGGTCAGGAACATCATGAGATTCTCCGTCTTGATATTGAAGACATCGTCGATGAGGTCGTTTGCCTCGTCGGAAAAATCAGATACTCCGTCAGCAAGTTCCCCGGCGCCGTCCGACAGCTCCTGCGCTCCGTCCAGGATCTCCTCCGAACCGTCGGAGAGCTCGGAAACACCGTCGGATAATTCCCCCACGGCATCAACGAGTTCACCAGTTCCGTCCCTTAAAGCGTTTGCGCCTGACACCAGGGCATCGCTGTTGTCACTTAAAAGATCAAGGCCGTCCGACAGCTGATCCGCGCCGTCACTCAGGGCATCCGCACCATCGCTTAAGGCTCCGGCGCCCTGGGATACCGTGTCGAATCCCGCCACCAGCTGCGACGCAGGATCGGAAAGACCTCCCGCAATGGCGGCCTGATAGGGATCCTCGCTCAAGGTCATGGCGGATATGATCTGGGAAAAAGCAGTAAGACCTGCGCCGTATTCTCCTAATCCGTCCTCCAGGGAGGATGCTCCGGATGAGAGCTCTGAAGCACCGGAAGAGAGCTCCGAGGCTCCGTCGGCGGCCTCATCCACACCGTCAGTATATTCCCTTATTCCCGACGCCAGTTCGGAAGCGCCGTCATTAAGCTCATCCACTCCGTCGGAAAGATCCGGCATGCTGTCGGATAACTCCGTCATGCCGTCGTTAAATTCGTTTATTCCGTCGTAGAGCTCCTCGGCACCGTCCGCAAGTTCCGACGCACCGTCGTTGAGCTCGTCTATTCCCTCCAGGAGCTCGTCCTTACGCTCCGTCATCCTCTCCCAGTATTCCAGGAAGTACTCGTCCGCCGCATCCTCGGCGTTGAACTCATTCTCCTTCAGGATCTCCTTGAGTTCCGTATCGGTCATGGCGCCGTTCAAAAGATAGGCGTAGCAGTATTCCTCAGTGGCAATGGAAGTACCGGAGCCCAGCATCTCATCGTAGCGGGCGGGAGTCACGAAGACGGTTCCGAAGGACTTGCTGTCCACCACGTTATCCGATACCTTGCGGTAGACGCAGTTGTAGTCCGGGGTCGCGCCGATGCCGGAGATGGTCAGGATCTGACCTGCCACATCGATATCATCCCCCACGGATATCCCGTTGACCTCGGCGAACCGGCGCTCGATCACGGCCTCGTTATCCGAGGAGGGAAGCTCTCCTTCTATCAGCGATATCCTGTTGAGCTCGTCCCTCACCTTGAAGACACGGAGGACCCGGTCTCCCTCAAGGGGATAATCAACGAAGAACATCTCCTCCAGGGTAACGCCCCGGGAGGTGACGGCCTCCCTCTGTTCCTCCGTAAGGGGAACGAAAACGGTGAATTCTCCGTCCTCGCATTTAAGCTCCCGGTCCCTTATCTCCGTGTAATCGATGACCGTTACGGCCGCTCCCATCAGGCTTATGACTATAAAGATGGAGAATATTATAAGGAAGGACAGGGCTATATATCTCGCGGCCCCTGCCTTGAGGTCGCGGAAGGCTCTCTTTATCAGGATCTTTCCCATATCACAGGTCCTCCAGTTCGGAAGCGGGGACCTTCTTCTCGTTCTTATAATCCTTGTGGATGTTTCCGTCCTTCAGATATATGACGTGATCCACCATGTTCTTGATGGAATTATTGTGGGTTACGATGAGCATGGTGGTTCCGTAACGGCGGTTTATCCCCTCCAGAAGGACGAGGATATCCCTTGAAGTCTTGGAATCAAGGGCTCCCGTGGGCTCGTCACAGAGGAGCACCCTGGGGTTCTTTATGAGGGCCCTGGCGATGGCACACCTCTGCTGCTGTCCTCCCGATAACTGGGAAGGGAACTTGTCCTTGTGATCCGTGAGTCCCAGGACATCCAGGAGCTCGTTAATATCCAGGGGGGACTTGGAAAGATACTCGCAAACCTGAATATTCTCCCTAACCGTGAGGTTGGGTACCAGGTTATAGAACTGGAATATGAATCCCAGGTTCTCGCGCCTGTAATCCGACAGCCTCTCTCCCCGGAGGCCCTCTATCATGGTACCTGCCACAGACACGTGGCCCTCGTCGATGGTATCGAGTCCTCCGATGCAGTTGAGCAGGGTGGATTTACCGGATCCGGATGTTCCCTGGATAACGCACATCTCACCCTTTTCGATGCCGATGTCCACGCCCTTGAGGACCTGGACGTAGGATCCCCCCTCGCCGTAATTCTTCTTTAATCCTTTTGTTTCTATATACATGTTCTAACCTCTCCATAACGTATTGGTAAGTCTCTGCTAACCAATATAGTTAGACGTGTCTAACTTGTCAATTTGCCAAATACCTAAAAACCCCTGTCAGGAAAGCGCTTGAAACGGACCATCTGCCCAATAGGCAAAAGACAAAGGGACGCCTCTTTCGAGACGCCCCTCCGTGCGTATGTTGGATATTGTAAGAAAAGGATCGACTTATTTTGCTTTGCCCTGGTTGGCAACGGCCTCCATCTTGGCCTTAAGGGCCTCCTGGTCGCCGAGATAGTAGTGCCTTATCACCTTGAAATCATCGTCGAACTCATAAACGAGGGGAACAGCTGTGGGGATGTTCACGGAGACGATCTCGTCGGAGCTCATGTTGTCAAAGTACTTGACCAGAGCCCGGAGGGAATTGCCGTGGGCGGCGATGATGACGCGCTTACCGGCCTTCATGTCCTCCTTGATGGTCTCCTCGAAGAAGGGAACCACCCTCTCGATGGTCGTCTCAAGGCTCTCGTTCTTGGGGAGGAGACTTCTGTCAACATTCCTGTACATGGCCTGCTTCGTGGCGCTCCTGTCGTCCTCGTCATCCAGCTC
>DNAE01000164.1 GCA_003543635.1 Clostridiales bacterium
CGTATGGGACGCCACGGAACGGTCCTCACTTCCAGGGGACGCGTCATCATCCGTGATGCAAAGTATGCAGAAGACTTCGGTCCCATGGATCCCGATTGTGACTGCTATGCCTGCAAGAACTTCTCGTCAGCTTATATCCGTCACCTGCTCAAGGCAAAGGAGATGTTCGGACAGAGGCTTTGCACATGGCATAACATAGATTTCCTTCTTACACTTATGAAGAAGGTTCGTGAGGCAATAGCCGAAGACTGCCTGGGAGATTTCAGGGATTCCTTCTTTAAGTCCTACTACGGTTGATCAATCGTCGCTTCGAACTATCATTGTAACGGCGGTGAGATTATCGCCGGCCAGCATGGTCTGCTCTGATATCCTGCAGATGAGATTATCCATCCACTCTTCGCTGCTTATGGAGGTGGATGCATCCGACAGTATCGCCGGATCGGACAGCTTCTCGAAAAACGAATAGGTACCGCAAACGATACGGTCCTCGTCCTCAAGTCCGAACTGTCCGTTCGGAAGGAGCTTAAGTTCGCCGTTCTTTACTATATATGCATACACCTTCCCGTGACGGTCAGTCTTGATCCAGTCGTCAGTCGCCTGAAGGAGAAAGTAGTCCAGATCCCCGGGGACGATCTTGGCTATCTCCTTCATGAGATCGCCGAAGTCTTTGCCGTGGCAGTTCTTGATCGCCTCTTCGATCATCAGGGCATGGGGCTTAGCGAACTCCTCCGACCTGCTGGAATAAAGGAGCATGATCGTCATGGTGGAGCCGTAGTTCATGAAGAGATTGTCGGTGTACTCCTCTTCCCCGCCCCTGTGTTTGATCGTATAGTACTCGATCATAAAAGCCCCCTCTTAACGGTAACGACAATACCGGTGTAGTTATCCTGCCTGGGATGCTTCTTTGTCCTTACGGATATCTTGAGCCTGGAGGCAATATCCCTGGCACTCTTTGTCAGGGAAGTCGCCACGTACTGGGGCAGGTTCTGCCAGGGGATCGCATCCGTGAGTCCGTCGGAACTTACGATGAGCACATCGCCGTCCATGAGCTTCAAGGGCTTATGGGTAAAGATCACCCTGGGGTTATCGTTTCCCATGTAGTCCACCAGGGCCCTGGACTTGCTGTTGGCGTAGGCCACCTGGGTCTGCTTGCCCGCCAGGGCGAGATTCTTAACGAGTATGGATACGTAGTTCTGTCTCGGATTGAGTATTGTGGCCTCGTTATTCCTGATGAGGATTATGTCGCTGTCCCCCACGCTGAAGAAATTGAGGAATCCGTTGGAGATGTGGATCATGGCGAGGGTGGCGCCCCCGGCACCGCCGTAGTCCCTGGAAAGGTCGTTGGATATCTGCCTTAATCGATCCGCCGTCTCTGCTGTGGCAAAGAAGCTCAGGGGATACATCTTCTCCACGGCCTTGACGATCCTCTCGGAGATATCCTTGCCGTATTTCATGCCGCCCATGCCGTCGGCTATACACACGACGAATCCGTACTTTCTGATATCCTCCATGGGTGAAATGAAGTAACTGTCCTCCTGCCGCTCCCTCTTACCGATCTCATGGAAGTATGCGGCATCAAGGGCAAGGTACTCGTCGTCGGCATTAAGATCTATCGTATTTCTGAATTGAATAATGAAGAAAAAGAACATTCCCACAGCCACGATCAGGAAGATGACCGCAAATCCGATCAACGCCCTGGTTCCGCCGTCAAGGAATGAAAGGTCACCCATCTTCTTCCTCTGTTTCCTCTTCTTTCTCCTCCTCTTCTTCCTCTGTAGTTACGGAAGCCGAGGGGGCCTTACCGATATATTCGTTTATGAGTTCACCCGTATAGAAGGCGAACATATACTGGACCACCGCAAGGGCCAGGGTCAGATAGTAGAAGATGGCGATGGCATATGCGAAGTATGTGGTCGTTACAAAGAGTGCAAAGGGGAATACCACGAGCATAAGGAACATTATTCCGATAAGTCCCAGGCAGGGTCCGAACTTCAGAAGGAAGAACAGGAATGCGTTCTTATACATCTTGGAGAGGGGCAGGTCAACGGAAACGATCATCTGATTGACCATATTCTGTACCAGTATGAACACGAAGAACATAATGACGAAGAATACCGTGACCGCCGTTCCGAACCTGGATTCCAGATTCGCATAGTAGCCGAGTCCCGTAAGTATCAGAGCCGTGACCACGAGGGATATGAACATGGAGGCCAGGGACTGCTTGAAGTTCTTCTTCATGCCCTCCTTAAAGTCCGTGAAAAGGAATACTCCGCTCTCCCTGTACAGGTTCCTGTAGATCTGGGAGAATCCCGCCTGGAAGGGACCGAAACAGATAAGGGTCGATCCCAGAAGGAACATGACGCAGAATACCATTATTATGTAGTAGAGCTGATATGCGGCATCAAGTCCTATGTCGTTCATGACGGCCTCGTTGCCGATCAATCCCACCCGGTTCATGAAAGCCACGAAGTTGTCGGGCTGGAAAACGCTGTTTATGGTGGGCAGGAAGAACAATGAGAAGGCAAAAGCCACCAGCATCATGGGGATATTGAATATGAGGAACAATACATTGACGGACATTATGGTGGTGAAATGCGTTCCCAGAGTAGAGAAGAACCGGAACACGGGACCGTGCTGCTCGGGTATATAGTCTTGCTTGGGAACTTTATTCAGATTCATAGCTGTCCTTCTTTCTTCTCAATCCTTCTAATATATTAGCAAAATCGGCCATTTTCTCAATAGACCTGTCGGCGATGGCCGCGTTTTTTTCCTTCTTGCCGTTCTTTCCCTTGAACTTTCCGGGCATCTTATTGACGATGCCGAAGTTGGCGTTCATGGGAACGAAGCGTGTTACGGCGGGGTCGGATACGTAATCGGCCATGGATCCCATCACCGTGTCGGAATCGGGTCTATAGGGAGGGTCGATCTCCAGGGCCTTACAAGCGGCATAGTAACCCGCGAGGAATCCCGAAGCCGTGGATTCGATATAACCTTCAACACCGGTTATCTGGCCGGCGAAAAAGATGTTGCCGTTCTTCCTCAGGGAATAGTCGTTATTAAGAAGCCTCGGTGAGTCGAGGTATGTGTTCCTGTGCATTACGCCCATCCTGAGATACTGTGCGTTCTCAAGTCCCGGGATCAAGCCGAAGACCCTCTTCTGTTCTCCCCACTTGAGGCGGGTCTGGAATCCGACGAGGTTATACATGGTGCTCTCCCTGTCGTCCTGACGGAGCTGAAGGCATGCGTAGGGTTCCTCCCCCGTCCTCGGATCAATAAGTCCCACGGGCTTAAGGGGCCCGAATCTCATGGTGTCCTCTCCCCTTTTCGCCATGGTCTCTATGGGCATGCAGCCCTCGAAGACGGTCTCCTTGTCGAATCCCTTGACGTCCGCGAGTTCCGCGGATATGAGCTCATTATAGAAATTAAGGTATTCCTCCCGGTCCATGGGGCAATTGATGTAGTCGTCTCCGCCCTTGCCGTATCTGGAAGCCTTGAAGGCCTTGGTCATGTCTATGGAATCATAGGAAACGATGGGGGCCGCGGCATCGAAGAAATGAAGATCGTCCTCCCCCGTCAGTCTCCTGATATCCTCATAAAGATCCCCCTCAGTCAGAGGCCCCGTGGCAATTATCACGATGCCGTCCCCGGGGATCTTACGGACCTCCTCGGATATGATGCTGATGTTGGGATCTTCCTTGACCCTTTTTGTTATGTAATCGGAGAACTCATCCCTGTCCACGGCAAGTGCGCCGCCTGCGGGAACGGAGGTGTTATCCGCCGCCTCCATGATGAGGGAACCCGTCATACGGAGCTCCTCCTTGAGAAGACCCACGGCGTTTTCCAGGGCGGCAGCCCTTAAGGAATTACTGCATACGAGTTCCGCAAAACCTTCCTTATGGTGTGCGGGGGACATCTTTTGGGGCTTCATCTCATAAAGATCGACTTTAATGCCGAGCTTTGAGAGGATATTGCAGGCTTCGCATCCCGCGAGTCCCGCACCGATGACCGTTACCTTTTTCACGATTCGGAGGAAGCTTTCTTCTTCTTGTTGGTCACGCAATCGGGATTACTGCACTTGGGATAGACCTTACCCCTGAATCTCTTCCAAACCATATAGGATCCGCACTCGGGACACTTCTTGCCGTCGGCGGGAAGATCCCAGGAGATGAACTCGCACTCGGGGTCCTTACCCTTCTTATCGCAGACATAGAAGTTCTTGTGACCCTTCTTAGTCTTCTTAACGAGAAGTCCTGAACCGCAGAGGGGGCAGCTGCCCTTGGCCTTTACTTCGATATTTCTCGTGTATGTGCACTCGGGATAACAGGAGCAGGCGATGAACCTTCCGTTCCTTCCCTCGCTTATTACCAGCTCGCCCTTTCCGCACTCGGGGCAGATCTCACCGATCTTCTGCTTCTCGATCTGGATCTCCTCGATATTCTTCTCGGCAGCCTTGATCTGCTCGTGGAATCCCGGATAGAATCCGTCGAGAACACTGACCCAATCGTTCTTTCCGCTCTCCACGAGGTCGAGTTTCTCCTCCATATTGGCGGTGAAAGAAACATCGGCGATCTCATGGAAGTTGTCTTCCACCATCCTGGTGACGAGCCTTCCGAAGTCGGTTATCTTAAGCTCCTTGCCTTCCTTCTCCACATACTTCCTGTCCAGGATGGTGCTGATGGTGGAGGAATAAGTGGAGGGCCTTCCGATACCCGTCTCCTCCATCGCCCTTACGAGACTTGCCTCGGTAAAGTGCGGGGGAGGTACCGTCTGCTTGCCTTCGCATACGGACTCCAGTGCCTTAAGGGTATCGTTCTCGGATACCTCGGGGATGACGTTCTTATCGGATCCTTCCTTATCCTCCTTGAGGTCTCCGTATATCTTGAGGAAACCCTGGAAGACAATGGTCTCACCCTGTGCCCTGAAGATCTCGCCGTTCACCTCGGCATCGAGGGTAACCACATCCAGCTTGGCATCGGCCATCTGGCTTGCAAGGAACCTCTCCCAGATGAGCTTATAGAGCTTATACTGATCGTTCGTAAGGGAAGCCTTGACGGACTCCGGGGAAAGATCGAAATGGGAAGGTCTTATGGCCTCGTGGGCATCCTGTGAGGAATTCTTGTTCTTGTACTGTCTCTTATAGGGGCAAACGAACTCCTTGCCGAAGTTCTCGAAGATAAGGCTCCTGGAAGCGGCAACGGCCTCCTCGGAGATCCTGACGCTGTCGGTCCTTATATAGGTAACGAGAGCCGTCTGTCCGAGTCCCGATATCTCAACACCCTGATAGAGCTCCTGGGCGACCTTTGTGGTCTTCGCCGTGGAGAATCCCAGTCTCCTGGAGGCCTCCTGCTGCATGGTGGAGGTGGTAAACGGAGGAGCGGGCTTTCTTGCACCCTCGGACTTCTTGACGGATGTGACCTTAAGGTCCTGATCCTTTATGTTCTCCATTATCTCCTTGGCGCGGCTCTCGGACATGATCCTGCCGTTCTTGGGCTTGTCTACGGAATCCCCCTGTCTCGTACCGAAGTACTTAAGGCGGAAGGCATCCTTCTTCTTTCCCGTGGTGACAAGTTCGGAGATGAGCCAGTAGTCCTCGGGGATAAATGCGGCGATCTCGTCGTCACGGTCCATTACTATCTTGGTAACGGCGGACTGAACCCTTCCTGCGGATATCTTCTTGTTCCTGTTACCTGTTATCTTCTTATGGAGCAGGGGGCTCAATTCGTAACCCACGAGCCTGTCCAGGACCCTTCTTGCCTGCTGGGCATTTACCAGGTCCATATCGATGGGACGGGGGTGGGCAATGGCCTCCATGACCACTTTCTTCGTTATCTCGTTAAAGGTGACTCTGCAATCCGTCTCGGGATCTATCTTGAGGGTCAGGGCAACGTGCCAGGCGATGGCTTCTCCTTCGCGGTCAGGGTC
>DNAE01000047.1 GCA_003543635.1 Clostridiales bacterium
CACTGACACCCCTCGTCAGTGTCTTTTTTTGCACAAAAAATATATAATGTATCCATGTTTTATAAAGGTGTTAAGAAACTGCCCTCCATAGAGTACAGATCCCCCCTGAAAGCTCCCGTAAGGATCAAGATCTTCGGGGATGATATCCTGATCACCGCCCACGTCAGATACGACTCCTTCATGAAGTCGAACTTCAAGACAAGGAAGAGCGACGATAAGGTTAAGGAGGAGTCCTTCACCTATGCCGACATGTTCGAAGAAGGCGTCAGGAAAGCCTGGGAGAAGGACTATCTTCTGGAAGGCTTCGGACAGTTTCACGTGAAGGTGCGTTTCATAAGGGAGGGGGATCCGGATCTTCCCGAGGGTCAGAAGACCTTTAAGGTAAAGAAGGCCGGGATATCCAACACCTCCTTCGTATCAAGTTCCTTCCCCCGCCTCTTCTGGGGCCTTTTCATGTATCTTTCCCCGGAAAGCGCCATGCTCAACTGGTCCAAGTACCACCCCGGGACCGTCAATATGAAGGACTATGCAAGGGCAGGATCCTTCAGGAGGGTAAGTGCCCACGAGTTCGGTCACATCCTGGGGATCGGCGACGCCTACGGGGCCCACTACAGGTTCTTTTACGAGGCTCCAGATACCGAGACTTATATGATGAACAGGAACGGTTCCGTGGCTCCTACTGAGCTCATGATGGTGCTCCGGGCACACGAGACCTGCAGGATGCAGTATTTTCCAATAAAGATCAGTCCAAAGAGAGTCTTAAAGGGCTGGAAATCAATGATCTCAGGGATGTTCAAGAACAGGTAACACCCTGTAGATTTATATTTTACATTTTTGTAAACTGTTGTCATTTTGCACTAATGATGTTGAAAAAACACCCTTTTAAGTTGTAAAATATCTCTATCAAATTTGTTAGAGAGCAACAGGAGGTTTCCGTTTTATGAAAAAGTGTCCCGATTGTGGAATGGTCATTGCGAACCAGGCTATAAGGTGCCCCAAGTGTAAGTTTAATTTCGCAGAAGCTGCCGAGGCAGGCGGAGCAGCAGTTCCCGCCGAGGCAGCGGCAGTTTCCGCAGCAGCTACAGGCACATCCGCCAAGGCAAGCGCAGGCATTATGCCCATGGTAGAAGTTACTAAGGATAACGTTGATGAGCTTTACGGCCAGCTCAAGGCTGCCATCGTTAAGAGAAAGACAGAGTTCGATAACTTCATCGAGTTCCTCGAGGACAGGACGAACTGGCTTACGGCACCCGCAGATATCGAGGGACCTCTTGCATGTGATAAGGGTCTTCTCATCAGGAGCGTTGCAGTAACAAAGCAGCTCCTCAGGATCAAGGATACGCTTATGCCCCAGCTCGACGAGGAGTCCGCTATCATCATCGGTCTCTTCCACGACGTAGGCAAGGTCGGCAGAGAGGGCAAGCCCTACTTCATCGTTGAAGAGAGACTCGGCTCCACACCTTCCACCCTCGGTCTTTCCTTCAGCAGCAAGATCTCCACGGGTACAGGTTCTTCCGGTCTTTCCAAGTCCTACTCCATCAACAAGAATCTCGTTAATATGCACGTTGGCGTAAGAAGCCTTTACATCGTAGCCCAGTATCTTGCACTTGACGACGACGAGGCACAGGCTCTCTGCTACGCTTCCGAGCTCGAACTTCCCAAGGGCAACATGAGCCCCTACACGCTCGTTCTCCAGACTGCCATCAAGATGCAGAAGGAAGTCTACGAGAATCCCGATGCAGTATCGGGCTACAGCTTTACGGTTATCAAGTAAGGCTTAAGACAGAATAATATTCTTATATACTCCATTTCTTTTCCCCGCCTCTTCTTTTAAAGGGGCGGGGTTTCTTTTATAATCTTATGGATGGAAGAAGAACTTAAAAGATACATCGCTTCGGGGGCACTCCCCATGCATATGCCGGGTCACAAGAGGAATCCCTCCGTGACTGACCTATTGCAGGATATCACCGAGATCGACGGATTCGATAATCTCCACGGTCCCGAGGGGCTCATACGCGATATGGAGCTTCGGGTGAAGGATATCTGGGGATCAGACGACGCCATGATATCAGTCAACGGGGCAAGCGCCCTTATCTTCTCTGCTGTCTTATCCTCCACAAAAAGGGGCGATAAGATCCTTATCCCCGCCAATAGTCACATCAGCGTATGGCATGCCGTGGAAACTGCAGGGCTCGTTCCCGTCCTGATGGATCCGGAATACGACCCCGCCATGGGAATATACGGAAGGATCGATCCCGGTACCTTCGGGAGATACCTTGCCTCCGGAGACATCAAGGCGGCCGTTGTCACCTCCCCCACCTACGAGGGATTCATATCGGACACGGAAAAGCTTCATGAGATCGCAAGATCCCACGGCACGATCCTCATCACCGACGCCTCCCACGGAGCCCACTTCGGCATACGCGGAATGAAGCATTTTAACGAAGCCATGGCGGGGGATCTGGTCATAAGGAGCGTCCACAAGACCATGGCGGCTCCCACCCAGACGGCGGTCATGCTCATATACGGAAATGAGCCCGACAGGTCCCTCCTCCGCCACTACCTGGCGGTAAACGAATCCACCTCTCCCTCCTATGTCCTTATGGGGGCGCTGGACAGAAGTCTCAGGCATATCGACACGGACACCTTTTACCATACCGTAACGGAGGGAAGAAAAGCCCTCTCGGCCCTTAC
>DNAE01000094.1:0-150 GCA_003543635.1 Clostridiales bacterium
AGGTGATGCATATCATCGGAAGGCTCACGGGACCTTCTATGTCGGTATTACTGGCGGAGGGCTATCAGTACACGAGGGATAAGAAAAAGTATGCCTTGAGGCTCTTCATCTTCGCTCTTATATCCGTCGTACCCTTCTCCCTTTATGAGA
>DNAE01000094.1:228-3587 GCA_003543635.1 Clostridiales bacterium
ATCGTGACTTTGTTTATTGCGTTCATGATCGTATGGATGTGGGACAGCGCGAAGCTCCCCAAGGCCGTTAAGGTGACGATAGTGGTGATCGCCTGTTTCTTCAGCTTGGTTTGTGACTGGGCCATGTTCGCCATACTCTGGGCGTTGTTTGCTTATATCTACAGGGACGATGAGAAGCGTAAGTGGATATCCTTCATGGTCATCGCTTTTATCGAGTGCTCCCTTGCCATGGTAATGTCCATCGATTCCGAGGGAGGCGCCATGAGGCAGTTCTTCCAGGTGGGAGTCATCCTCGTGCCCATCGTGATGATCTTCTTCTATAACGGATCAAAGGGAAGCAAGGCACCCATACATAAGTGGTTCTTCTATGTGTTCTACCCGGCCCATCTTCTGATCCTGTACTTCGTAAAGCTTTGGGTCTTCTCAGCCTGACGGTATGTTATGTTTCAGATTATGCTATAATGCTCTTCGGTTAAGGTGGAATCATGGAAGAGAATAAGAGGAAAAGGAATAAGACCGGAATAAACCCTTTGAAGATCGTACTGGCGGTTGCGTTGATCGTTGCAGGGGCATGCTTTGAAGTGCTCCAGGTAAGGGATAACAATTTCTACGATACGAAGGTAACTGCCGTTGTGGCGGATGTTGAGGAGAGATACAAGTCTAATGAGGACAAGTACCAATATCGCGCGAATTGCAGATATGAAGTCGACGGGCAACAGTATTCCTACGATACTCCCTGGAGGGACAACAAATACTACAAGGGCGATGAGATCACCATAACCGTTAACTCAAGGGATCCCGATAGCCGCAACAGGCATCTTTACTCCAAAGCCGGCTGGGTATGCTTTTGCATGGCGGGCATTATACTTCTCTTTTTCAGGCGGGGCTGATCATGTTCAACATGGAATTCGATGCTGGTGCATCTCTGAAGAAAGCATATAAGGCATATATTAAGCAGCTTAATAAATGGAGTGCCGACGGAACGGTTCCGAAGCTTGCAAGCCAGGATATGAGGTTCGCTTTGGAGTTGCAGCGCAGGCATTGGGAGAGACTGGGGCTCAAGGTGGAGCAGGATATCAGATCTCCTAAGGCCGGATCTCATGAGATCCCGAGCGTCAGCTATAGTGACAGGATCTTCGTAAATCACATAGTGGGCACCAATAAGCTCCTCTCAACCAAGATAAGCGATCAGGGAGGGGTAATATACGACCGGACTGAGGAGGTCGGAACGAGCGTAGTGGTCCAGCAACTCAAAAAAGATACGCAACCGCCCTCCGACATGCCCATATCCTGTCCCCACTGCGGTGCGCCGGCAACGCTCTGCGCGATCGAGAACGGGTGCCCCTATTGCGGTACACACTTTGAGATGGAGGATTTATTCCCCAAGGTAACTAACGCCTTCTTTGATGTGCATGAGGACGCGGACGGGAAGAAGAGCAAGAGAAGGCTGCTGATCCTTTTGATCTCGGGGGTTGCGATCATGCTCGCGATCTGCCCCTTTACCGCCGGAGCCCTAACCTTCGTAAGTTCCGTTATGCTCGGTCTGATCTTCGGCTTCGGGGCGTGGGTCCTGAGTAAGTTCTTCGGCACTCTTGCCATGATGGGTAAGGACCTGAGGGGCGGAGGAAAAGTATTTAAGTCCCTTAAGTTCCGCAATAAGATCCGCGCGTTGGACCCGGAGTTTTCCACGGAGCACTTCCGGGACAGGGCCATGAATCTTTTCCGCATGATGGCTTACGGGGAGGACCCGACCCGGTATACGGCTTGTTACTGCGATCTCCCGGATAAATGGGATACCGTGGTGGATGCGTATTTCCAAAACTTCGGTATTGATAAGTATCGCATAGAGGGCAATGAATGTAACGTCGACTTGACTCTTTATATGGATTGCCTTATCTATAAGAACGGTAAGATCAGAAACAGGAGCAGGAAGTACAGGATGGAGCTCTATAAGAGGATCGGAGACCCCACGGATCTGGGCTTTTCCGTCAAGGCGGTGAGTTGCCCCTCCTGTGCCGGAACCTTCGATGCGGAGCAGGTCAGGAATTGCCCCTTCTGCGGTCACGAATATGATCTTTCAAGGCACGACTGGGTCGTGAAGCGTATCTCTTGAAGATATTCCGAAAAGCACAGAATGAAGAAAGACGAGGAATAACCTATGACTTACGAAGAGATCAGAAATAATGAAGTTATCAAGACATATATCAAGCAGGCTGATGAGTCGCTGAGTGCATTGGGCTTTACCGAACACGGATTCGCCCATGTAACACTTGTGGCTGAGATGACCGGCTACATCCTCAAGACACTCGGATATCCCGAGAGGACCGTTGAACTTGCCAAGATCGCGGGCTATCTGCACGATATCGGAAATCTTGTAAACAGAGCCGATCACAGCCAGTCAGGGGCTTTGATAGCCTTCAGGATGCTGACGGAGATGGGATTTCCCCCCGAGGAGATCGGCATGATCGTGACTGCGATCGGCAACCACGATGAGGGAACGGGAGTTCCGGTAAGTGCCCTGGCGGCAGCCCTGATCCTGGCCGATAAGAGCGATGTAAGACGTAACAGAGTGCATAATCAAGACAAGTCGAATTTTGATATCCATGATCGCGTAAACTACTCCGTCACAAAGTCGGAACTGAAGATCAACGAAGCTCATACGATAATAAAGCTTAAGTTGTCGGTAGATACGCGCTACGGATCCGTAATGGACTATTTTGAGATCTTTATGCAACGAATGATCCTGTGCCGTAAGGCAGCGGAGAAACTGGGGCTTCAATTTAAACTTATAATCAACGAGCAGCAACTTATTTAAGCCCTCAACGGCATACGTGATATAATGGTGTAAAAAGGTTCGTACGCGCAACAAAGATAAACGATCCCGCAGAAATAAAACGACCGACATCGCCATTATAGGCAGTTTTGTGACTGCTCTTATTATAATCTTCGGAACATTATGGGTGATCCAAAGTGCCCGTGAAGATAACGAGAGGGCTGCACATTCTGTCAGTGTCCTTTATCTCGATGAACTTGCCGGGCGACGTGAGCAGGTGGTGGAGAATAATCTCCAGAACAAGATAAGGGATCTTCGTGTCGCAGTGAGTCTGATGACGGAAGAGGACTTGAGCGATATGGAACACCTTCAGGCATACCAGGCCCGTATGAAGAGTCTCTACACATTGGATAAGTTTGCCTTTGTAGATGAAGACGGCATTATCTATACATCGCTGGGAACCCAGACAAATATAGACGAATATGACATCGACTACCGGGGCCTCGAGGAGCCCGAGATATCGATCTTTAATCTCAATACCCGGGAGAAGAAAGTGGTTATAGCCGTTCCCGTCGATCTGCAGTTC
>DNAE01000182.1 GCA_003543635.1 Clostridiales bacterium
AATTACATGATATTCTTCCCCTCCTTTGAATATCTTAACCTTGTGTGCGATGTCCTCGAGAAGGAGTTCTCGAAGATAGAAGACTCCATTAACAGGAAACTCATACGTCAGCACCCCAACATGAGTAACGAAGAGAAGACCGAATTCCTTAATATGTTCTCCGAACAGTATAAGGGTTGTCTTCTAGGCGCCGGCGTTCTCGGCGGACACTTCGGAGAGGGTATCGATCTTGTGGGAGACAGATTATCGGGAGTTATAGTCGTAGGCGTCGGAATACCCAAGATCACGCCGGAGCGGGAGATACTTAAGAACTACTATGATGAGAAGTTCGGAGACGGATTCGCCTTTGCCTACCGCTTCCCCGGCTGGGAGAAGGTACTTCAGGCTGTCGGCCGTGTCATAAGGACCGAGAACGATACGGGATTTGCCCTTTTGATCGACGACAGGCTTGAAAGGCCCGAATATATAAGTCTTTATCCCGAGAACTGGAGAGTCTGATCAGGGCAGCCCGAGCTTTTTCACGGGGTCTTCCATATATTTATCGAATTGATAGGACAGATAACCTGTGGTAAAGATACGCAGTTCCTCGTAGATCTCGGGAGTGGATCTTATGGTAAATACATTTTCCACCGGGGACTCGGATATGAGATCCAAAAGCTTTATTGCTTTTCCCGACATCTTCATATAGCCATCGGGGATAACACCATTATATTCAGCGGTGCTTCCCTCCCTGAGGGAGAGCAATCTGTCGCCACCCTCTCCGTAGGTTATGGTAAAGCCCATGAGAGACAGGAGTTTCCAGTTAAAGGTACCGTATATCTTTATGAAGTCCGAGCCTCCCTTTGATAACGCATAAAAGGCATAGACCGCAAGCTTATAGGCATTTGATGAATCTTCGCTTTGGAAGACCGAATCCATAAGACATTCCGCAAAGTGGGTGCCCACGGCTATCGCTTCGATGGAATCCATGATGCCGGAGTTGCTCTCGATTATGGTTCCTTCCTTGAGATAATAGAAGCCGTGGGATTCTGACAATGTCACATCGCAGACCGAGAAAGGAACTCCCGCAAAGGCATTCCTGCTCCCCACCTTGGCAACGCCCTTGGCACAGAACTTGATTATTCCCTTATCCCTGGTAAGAAAGCTCACCATACGGTCCTTGTCTTTATAGGGGACCGTTTCCAATATGATTCCCTTTACGGACAGGGGCTGCGACGGCATTATCGATCCTCTTCGCTCTTATAACCGAAGGAATTGAGCATAAGATCGTTATTCTTCCAGTCTTCCCTTACCTTAACGAAAAGCTCCAGATAGACCTTACATCCGGTGAGCCTCTCGATATTGATCCTGGAGGAGGTGCCGATCTTCTTGATCATACAGCCGTCCTTTCCCAGGATGATGCCCTTATGGGTCTTTCTCTCGCAGATTATGGAGGCTTTGATCTTAACGATCTCCCTGTCGTACTCGTCAACGGCATTGTCCTTAAGCTTCTCTTCGAAGCTGTCGATCTCCACCGCGATACCGTGGGGGACCTCCTGATTCGTATACTTAAGGAGCTGTTCCCTTATGAGTTCCTTTGCGATCTCACGCTCGGTCTGATCCGTCATATACTCGGAATCGAACATCCTGGGACCCTCGGGCAAGAGCTTTTCCAGCTCCTGAAGGAGTACATCTACGTTATCCCCCGTTCTTGCACTGATGGGAACGACAGCCTTGAAATCCATGAGGCGTCCGTATTCCGCGATAATGGGAAGGAGCTTCTCCTTCTCCGTATCATCGATCTTATTGATGGCGAGAACCGTCTTCTTATTCTCTTCCTTAAGCCGCTTTATAAGTTCCTTCTCGATGTCACCGGGAGTGCCGAACCTGCCGTCCGCAATAAGGAGTACCGCGTCGGAATTCTTGGCGCTGTTGATGGAATTGCCCACCATTATCTTGCCGAGCTTTGTTGAGGGCTTATGGACACCGGGGGTATCCGTGAATATCATCTGAACGTCTTCGGTGTTATAGATGGATCTGATATTGGTCCTGGTGGTCTGGGGCTTATGGGATACGATGGCAACCTTCATGCCCGTTATGTAATTGATCAATGTGGATTTACCCACATTGGGTCTTCCCAGCAAAGAAACATAACCCACATGGGCACAGGGGGAACCTGCGGGATAAGCGATATTATCCCCGCCGTGGTTATCAAGTTCATAAACCTCATCCTCGAAGGCCAATCCCAGCTCGTTCATGAGTTTCTTCTGGAGATATACCATCTCCTTCTCGTCCTTCTCCCTGATGTGATCGTAACCGAGGAGGTGGAGCATGGAATGGGCGATCAGGAAGGAAAACTCCCTTTCCATCGTATGTCCGTATTCAGAAGCCTGCTCCAGGGCCCTTTCCGGGCAGATGATTATGTCGCCGAGATTTAAGATCTTCCCGCCGTTATCGTCAAATTCCGGATCAGGGGTAGCCAGAAGCTCTCCGTTCCTGCATTCCGTAAGAGGGAAAGACAACACATCGGTTACACTGTCCACGTCCCTGTTCTCCCTGTTAAGCTCCCTGATGGTCTCGGGGGAAACAAAGGTCACGGAAACATAGGAGTCCTTCATGAGATCAATAAATTCGGAATCCGCATAATCGGGGGATGAAACAGCAGCAGCTATCTTTCTCGCATTCTTACCGATAAGGTCAAGATCCATGTCCTGATCTTCACATTCGTTATATATATCAACGCGCATCGGGGTATCTTATCCTTTCATGGAATACTCCGGCATAAACCTGCCTGAAGGCGCGGATCAACTTCTCGATATCGTCGAAGGACAATCCGGAATAGATAAACTGATCGTCGGATATCTTATCCTTGATAAGCTTTCTTATGATCTTCTCGATCTCGTCAAGGTCCTCCTGTCTTGAGGATCTGATGGCGGCCTCACAGGTATCGGAGATCATGATGATCGCAGATTCCCTGGAGGAAGGAACATGTCCCCTGTACTTGAACTGGTTGATATCGGGATCGGGAAGATTATTCTCCCTGGCACGCTTAAGGGCCATATTGTAGAAATATCCGGGAACGGTGGTGCCGTGATGCTCATCGATGATGCGGATGATGGCATCGGGAAGGTGTCCGCTCTTTGCAAGCTTTACGCCGTTTTCCGTGTGGCTGGTTATTATGGCCACACTCTCCTCAATGGTGAGATCATCATGGGGATTGACTCCCTCGGCCTGATTTTCAGTGAAATACTTGGGATTTTCCAGCTTACCTATATCGTGGTAGTAAGCCGCAACCCTGCAAAGAAGAGCATCGGCGCCGATGGCTTCCGCTGCGGAGTCGGCAAGGTTCGCCACCATCATGGAATGGTGATAGGTACCGGACGCCTCAAGGAAGAGACGCTTCAGCAAAGGCTGGCCGGGCTGGGACAATTCGATGAGCTTAACGGGATTGACCGTATCTGTGAACATCTGATAGATGGGCATGAAGCCGATGGCGATGACCGCTGAGAATGCGGCGGATACGCCGGTCCATACAACGGCCTCGATATACTCGTTCCTGGTGGAACCCTGCAGGGTATTATAGATAACGGAAGCGGCGATACAGAAAATCGCCGGGAAGATGATAAGGGATGCACTGTTATAGAGCTTGCCCTTACGTCCCGCGAGTACCGCACAGACGATGATACCCATTACGGAAGCGAAGACATACTCGATGTCGAAGTTATAAAGGGGCCACATGGCCATCATATTAACAATGGAAAGGATGATACCCGATGAGGTACCCACATATGTGGCACAGATCGTCGTAAAGAAAATCGAGACGATCATTATGGAAGACAGATCTGATATGTAGATGGATACCATAACGGGGATAAGGAATGAGGCGACCAGGATATAGGTGGTCCTCATATCCGAGAAATCCTTCTTGCCGTAGAAAGCAAGATACATGACCGTCGCGATAAAGATCAGGAGCTCATAGGCCGCGATCCTGGCAAGGATGATTATATCAAAGGAATCATCCCTGATAAGCTCCAGATCCACAAGGCTCTGATATTCATGCTCCGTGACCACGTCCCCCGCACTGATGATCTTAGTTCCCTTCTCGACCACCACAGGGTCGTTCTTAACGGAAATATACGCGTTATCGCTAGCCTCGTTGGTGGCCTGGCTGTCAAACACGGAATTGGGGACCATTACCAGAGTCAGAAGGTTCTTAAGGGAGCCCTCGTACATATCGTACTGGCTGTTGTTATCGACGAAGGTCTGGACCTGATTGTTGATGGCAATGGGAAGCGAATCGGCATTGACGTTATCCATCATGATGATCTCGCCCATGGCACTCACCTTATCCTCGAAGAAATCGAAGGAAGATGAGGACATATAGATATAATTCTCGAGATCCTCATCGGAAAGGGTCGATCCGATGGTATCCGTGAGATTTTCACTGAGATTTCCTATCTCGGTGGTGAAATTCTGCTTGGGCATACCGTACTCATCGAGTCTCAAAGCACGGGTCTGTCTCACAAGGGTAAAGAACGTGTCGATGTTATCAAGGCTCTGCTCCGAGAGCTCGTCGGACCTGATAAATATGGCATTGATGGAATTCTTGGCGATGACCGCCTCGTACTCCGTCTGATAGGAATCGACGAAGTTCCTCGTAGCGTATATGTCCCTGTTACAAACAGAACCGATATTGAGATTATAACTCGTGGGGCGATAGCCGTAGAACACGAGCATTATAACGATGACAGCAGTCATGATCAGTGCGAACACCTGCTGGAATCTCGTACCGAATCCCTTACTCATTCCCTTGCTCCTTATCCCTTTTCTCATATGCATTAACGATCCTCTTAACAAGAGGGTTCCTCACGATATCCGCATTGCCCAGCGACACGATGCTTACGCCCTCCACATCGGAGAGTACTTCCGTACAATCGAAAAGGCCGCTTCTAACTCCCCGGGGCAGATCGATCTGGGTATAATCGCCGCAGACAAGGGCCTTGCAATTGATACCGAGTCTTGTGAGGAACATCTTCATCTGCTCGCAGGTGGTATTCTGGGCCTCATCCAGGAGGACAAAAGCGTCATCCAGGTTCCTTCCCCTCATGAATGCCAAGGGGGATACCTCTATCAGGCCCTTCTCGTAATATCTCTCGAAAAGCTCATTGCCCAGGAGAACAGACAGGGCATCGTAGATGGGTCTCATATAAGGATCCACCTTCTCCTCGATGTCACCCGGAAGGAATCCGAGCCTCTCTCCTGCTTCCAGGGCAGGTCTTGTTAATATGATCCTGGATACTTCCCTGTTCCTGAAGGCCTTGACCGCCATGGCTACGCCCAGAAAGGTCTTTCCACTTCCCGCAGGCCCGCTGCAGATGACGAGCTCTGATCTCTTAAGGGCATCGGTATAAAACCTCTGTCCCAGCGTCTTAGCCTTGATGGGTCTCCCCGAGGGCGTCGTATAGACCACATCGTCGCCCACCGCCAGGAATTCCTCTGTCTTACCGTTATCGGCAAGATAAATGACATAATCCGTCATCCTGCCGTCGATCTGACCGGATAAAGAAAGATCAGACAAGCACTTAACGGCATTGCAGGCCCTGTTAAGAGAAAGATTATCGTCACCGGAAAGGACGGCAGTATCCCCGTCCGTCTCTATCTCACACGCGAAATGCGAGGATATCTTCTTCAGATGATCCCCGGTGCACAGGTCTTTACAATTGATATTCTCTATCCGTTCAACCATAACAATTAATTATATTATAATAAAATTAATTGTGACAGTACATTTTTGTAGTACTCGGGCAGTTCGGAGGTAAAATAGAGTTCTTCCCCCGTGATCGGATGGGTAAATCTGATGGACTGGCTGTGAAGGCACTGACCCTTAAGTCCGTACTTCTTTCTTCTGGGGGCATAAAGGGGGTCTCCCGCCACGGGATGACCGATATATGTCATATGAGCCCTGATCTGATGGGTCCTTCCCGTTTCAAGCTTCACCTTAAGATCCGTAAGCTCCGTATATCTGTTGACCACTTCAAAATGTGTAATGGAAGGCTTTCCGTCCTCTACCACCGTCATGCGTCTCCTGTCGGAGGAGCTTCTGCCGATGGGGGCATCGATGGTTCCCTTGTCGGAATCGATGATACCGTAGACCAGGGTCCTGTACTGTCTTTCGATCTTATGTTCCGCCATCATGGAAGCCAGGGCCATATGGGTCTCGTTATCCTTAACGGCGACCATGAGGCCTGATGTATCCTTATCGATCCTGTGCACGATGCCGGGCCTTATGACTCCGTTGATATCGGAGAGCTTGCCCTCGCAATGGGCAAGGAGTGCGTTAACAAGGGTTCCCTCATGATGACCTGCCGCGGGATGGACCACCATACCCTGGGGCTTATTGATTATTATCAGATGTTCGTCCTCGAATACGATATCAAGGGGGATATCCTCGGGCATGGCATCGGTATTAACGGGATCGGGGATATCGACTTCGATGATCTCCCCCTTCTTGATCTTATAACCGGCCTTGGGGGCAACCTTACCGTTAACGGTCACCTTTCCGTCGGAAATGAGTCCCGTGAAGTAAGATCTGGTATAATCCTTGTTTTTCGATGAAATAAAGGCGTCGAGCCTGATATCGGAGCAATCAGCCTCCAATCTTAATATCATGGGATATAACCTCCAAAAGCTTGTCGACACGCTCTCCGCCGAAGAGGATTATCCCCACGAAGAGGAAAGTACCGATAACGGCGCAGATATCGGCGATATTAAAGATCGGGAACGTATAAGGGCCGAAGTCAAAACGAAGGAAATCAACCACCGACCTGTAGAGGACCCTGTCAAGGAAGTTTCCTATGGCCCCGGAAAGGAGCAGGCAGAATGCGATACAGGAAAGGGAGTCGTGAAGCTTGGACGCCTTGATGAGAGCGTAGAAGATGATCACCCCGAGTATGGCCGATATTCCCGTAAGGACTGTTATTCCCCAGCTCTTGTCCGCCAGGAAACTGAAGGCACTGCCGGTATTCCTCACATAGTGAAGGGAGAAAAATCCCGCAATTATGTCCTTCTTCTCGTATAGGCTCATCTCATTCGTTATCAACCGCTTGCTCGTCCAATCAAGGGCGATCAAAACAAGCGAGAAGAAAAACGCAAACAAAAAGTGGCCGTACTTCAATCTCTTCTCATTCATATTCCGTAAACCTTCTTATCCCTTTACATTTTCCGTCATTATCAACGTTTACTATTATACCGTTAATGGAGCCGTCGCCAATGGCAGGTTCATATCTTGCCGGGATCTTATCCCTGAGCCTCCTGAGTGACGTCTCGATATCCATACCCAAAACGGAATCGGTACATCCCGTCATACCCGCATCCGTGATATATCCGGTACCGCCCTTTAAGATCCTCTCATCAGCTGTCTGGACATGGGTATGGGTCCCTACCACCAGGGATACCCTGCCGTCGAGATA
>DNAE01000144.1 GCA_003543635.1 Clostridiales bacterium
CCGTTCTGGGTGACGTAACCGATGATCTTGTCCCCGGGAGCAGGATGGCAACACTTGGCCAGGTGCACCGCGATATTATCCATACCCTCGACGGTTATGCTGTTCTCCACCTTCTTGACGGCGGTGGGTTTCTGGGCGGGCTTGGGAGTCCTGAGCTGGTCGCCCTTGCCGAGCTCCTCGGGCATATCCTCGGGGCTGTAGTAGACCACCTGACCGTCGGAAGTGGTCCTGTAACCGAGCTGGAGCCTCTCCTCCTCGGAAAGGGTCTTGATGTATTCGTCACGGAGGCGTCCGAAGAGCTTTCCCACGGGAACGGAACCGTATCCCACCGCGGCATAAAGATCGTCCAGGGTATTGTAGTTATACTTGGAAAGTATGACCTTGAGACTCTCGGGGATAAGGAGCTTGGAAGGCTGGAAGCCGTTCTTCTCTATCTCACGCTCCAGCTTATCCTTACCTTCGACGATATTCTCGGCACGGGCCTCTTTCTTGAACCAGGAGTTGATCTTCGATCTGGCGGAGGCGGTCTTTACCATCTTGACCCAGTCCCTCGAGGGGCCCTTGATCTTATCGGAAGACAGTATCTCCACGACATCGCCGTTCTTGAGCTCATAGGAAAGGGGCACGATCCTGTTGTTGACCTTAGCTCCGTGCATGTGGTTTCCGATGCCGCTGTGGATCGAGTAGGCGAAGTCAATGGGGCAGGATCCCTCGGGAAGCCTTACCACCTTACCCTTGGGGGTGAAGACGAATACTTCGCCGGGGGCCACGTTGGTCTTAAGGAGCTCGAGGAAATCCTTGGGATCCTCGGCGTCCTTCTGGGCCTCCAGGAACTGTCTTACCCAGTCGACCCTCTTGTCGTACTGATCCTCGTTATAGGACTCGGATCCCTCCGCCTCCTTATAGTGCCAGTGGGATGCGATACCGAACTCCGCCTCCCTGTGCATGCTGTATGTCCTTATCTGCACCTCGAAGGTGGTCTCGCCGAATGTCTTTCCTCCGGGACGCTTAACCGTGGTGTGCAGCGACTGGTAACCGTTCTCCTTGGGGTTACCGATATAATCCTTGAATCTTCCCGGAAGGGGTATATACATATCGTGGACGATACCCAGGACCGCGTAGCACTCCGCCACGGAATTGACCACGATCCTGCAGGCATACATATCGTAGATCTGGGAGATGTCGTAGTCCTTCTTATGCATCTTCTTCCAGATGCTGTAGAACCTCTTGGGACGTCCCTCGATGTCGTAGTCCTTTATGCCGTACTTGTCGATCCTCTCCCTTATCTCGCCCACGACCTGGGCAATGAAGGCCTCCCTCTCGGATCTCTTGGCGGAGATAAGGCCCACCAGCTCGTAGTAGCCGTCGTGGTCCAGGTAGCGGAGGCAGAGATCCTCCAGCTCTCCCTTGATCTTGAAGACGCCGAACCTCTCGGCAAAGGGAACATATATATCAAGGGTCTCCTTGGCCTTCTCCATCTGCTTCTCCGGGGTCTGGTACTGCATGGTGCGCATATTGTGGAGACGGTCCGCCAGCTTTATCAGTATGACCCTGATGTCCTTGGTCATGGCCACCAGCATCTTACGAACGTTACTTGCCTGGACCTCCTCCTTGGTGATGGAAGAGAGCTGATTGAGCTTCGTAACGCCCTCCACCAGGTTCGTCATGGTGGAGCCGAAGATCTCCGTTATCATCTCCGTATCGGCGGCAGTATCCTCCACCGTATCGTGGAGCAGCGCAGCCGCCAGGGACTCCGCATCCACCTCGAGCTCCGCCAGGATCTCGGCGGTGGCGATGGGGTGAACGATATACATCTCCCCGTTCTTACGCTTCTGGTTGCGGTGGGCCTTGTAAGCGAAAAGGAAAGCCTTCTCGATAAGGTCCAAGCCCTCCTGAAGATCCTCCTCCTTAACGTGGGCACGGGACATATATGTCTTATAGGTACTTAAGACATCGCGGAACTTCTCCTCGATATAATCGGGGATCTCCGGGATGTCGTCAAAGTTCATCAGATATTCGCGCTCATCCATATTCCGAGAACCTCACATATGTGGGCGACGAGGAAAGGGGCACCTTGCGGTCGTTCTCCAGGAATCTGAAACATACCCTGGAGGAGTCCACGACGCCGAGCTTGATAAGTCCCGCCTCCGAGAATACATCAAGGCAACGGCGCACCTTGAAGGGAGTAAAGGAGCAGGACGAATTGACGTTGATAAGCTTTGCAAGGAGCACCGTATCTGCGGTGGTTATCCCCTTGGCGCAGTATTGTTTGAGCACCTTGTAACAGGAGGCGTAATCCTCCTTTGAAGGAACGAATGCGGCTGATAAGTCGCAGCGGGCGAATTTGGCGATCTCCGTAAGGGGCATGGAACTGCCGTAGAGTTCCTCCGCCGTGGATGCCTTATCCCATACCATCCCCCCGGGGGTCACCGGTACGATATCCTCCAGATAAAGGCTCACGGAAGTGTTGTTCTTATAAGTGTATTCGTTAAGCGTATAGGCGATATCCACCCGGTCTCCCACCTTGAGGATGGAAAGATACTGACCCATGTTGAATCCCACGGCGGACACCTTGGAATTTCCCTTGCCGTCCGACAGTTCCATCCTCATGTGAAGTCCGTCGCTCATGCCCTGGATATCGGTGATCAGAAGATCCCTGGTGGCAAAGACAGGCTTCTTATTCCCGATGCCGAAGGGCTTAAAGACGCTTACCGCCTCATATGTTTCCAGATCGATCTGCTCGAAGGGGATCTCGAGACTTATCTCCAGGGTATCCTCATCCTCGAATCTTCTGTCGTCGGAGGAAGGAGCATTCTCCTCCTTATCCCTTCTGGAGTTCTCCTCCAGCTTCTTCATGAAGCTTCCGATCCGATCCCTGGCTACCACCATGCCGGCGGCCTTCTTATGTCCTCCGAAGTTGACCAGGTAGTCCTTCATCTTCTCAAGGGAACTGTAAAGATCGAACTCACCGAAGGCTCTTCCCGAACCCTTGATGTTATCCTTATCGATGGTATCGTCCGTAAAAACGATGGCAGATCTTCTGTAGTACTGGGAGAGCTTACCTGCAACTATTCCCAGGACTCCCTGATGCCAGTTGGGACCATAGACGACGATGGGGCCCACGGTATTAGTGAGGGACCATTCCTCGGGACGGGAGGGATCTTCTATCTGGGCAACGGCCTCGGAGAAGACCTCCGCCTCTATCTTCTTTCTCTCGTCATTTTGCTTACCCAGCTCCAGGGCGGCATTCCGCACTTCCCTCTCGTCATCCGACAGGAAGAGCTTCAGGGCATCCGAGGAATCGTAGAGCCTTCCGGCCGCATTGATCCTGGGAACGAAATTAAAGGAAATATAGGACTCATCCAGCTTCTTGTTCTCAAGAAGGATGGAATTCATAATGCGCACACCCGGATTAACGGGATCTCTCATGCTGAGGAAAGCCTTCTTGATTATGGTCCTGTTCTCATCCACCACGGAAACGAGATCCGCAATGGTGGCAAGTCCCGCCAGTTCCACGGCCTGCTTCCAGATCCTTGCGGTAACCTTATACCTGCCGTCTCGGCCCAGGGCCTCCACCAGCTTCATGGCAACCCCCGCGCCGCACAGATCCCTGAAGGGGTATGTGTTATCCTCACGCTTGGCGCAGATGACAGCCTCCGCCACGGGGATATTCTCCTTAACGTTGTGGTGGTCCGTAACGATCACCTTGATCCCCCTGGCACGGATCTTCTCGATGGTCTCGCAGTTGGTGATGCCGCAGTCCACCGTGATCAAAAGATCCGGCTTCTCGTCCAGCACCTTATCAATGATGTTATCGGTGAGTCCGTAACCGTGCTCCGCACGATGGGGCACGATGTAGGAACAGGAAACGTCATGGGAACGCAGATAGCGTATCAGGATAGCCGTGGCGGTAACACCGTCACAGTCGTAATCACCGTAAACGACGATGTGTCCCCCGGAAGAGATACATGAAACGATGGTGTCCACTGCAACATCCATATCGGCAAAAAGGAAGGGATCATGCCAGACGCCGTCGGACTCCGCAAGGAACTTCTCACGCTGTTCGGGGGTTTCAATACCTCTGGACTTCAATAAAGTATCAAGCACAAGGTCAGTATCCTTGGAAGACAAAGACGCCGCCGTGTGCCATTTCTTGGCAGTTAACAACATACAACAAAGCTCACTTATATTTTGACCCTATTGTATCAGAATGAAGGAAAATAATAAACAACCCCACCCCTTCACACCCGGAACTCATAGAGCATTTTCTGCGGAATATGTTCGCAAAGAAGAGGGCCGCCTCGTAAAATGAGTCGGCCCCGTATACTTTATCTTCTAGTGGTTCCTGACAGAACAGGTGTGTAATCACTATATATTCTATGTACTCCTCCGTCGGAGTCGTAGTAGTAGAAGTATGCTCTGACTTTGTAGTAATAAGTCGTACCCGCGGAAAGAGAAGTACTTTTCTTGAAGTTAGTATTATATCTGCCGAGGCAAACATAACCGCTATCCTTTGATCTTGATCTCCATACTTCATACATGATGCAACTGCCGGGAACGGTATTCCATGTAAGAGAGATCGAGTTCTTGGATGTTGCAGTAATACGAAGGTTGGTAGGCTTCGTAGGTATCAGCATTGATCTGACGATACTGCTGTCCCCATTATTGGAAGCGCTCACTCTGTAGTAATACCTCTTATTTACGCTTCCGTTTGTATCAAGATATGTAAGCTTTGTTCCGCTATAGACAGTTGTCCAAGGACCTTCACTTGATTCAGCTCTTTCAACCTTATAGCCTGTTGCTCCTTTTACAGCTGTCCAATTCAGTCTGACATTAGCATTCGATGCATTAGGCCTGGTTACATTCAATACAGGAGCTGTGAGACGTGTCGTGACATAGATCGTAGCGGCACTTCCATAGACTTTATTTCCGTTCTTAATAACATAACCCCTTATTTTGAATGTGTACGTAGTTCCGGGAGCAAGATTTGAACACACTCTTGAAGTCTTTGTCAGCTCATCCAAAGAAATGAAATCATATTCGCTCGACTTCCCCTTCCTTCTGCTAACCTCATATCCGGAAACACCTTCAATGGCATTCCAGCTCAAAGTAGCAGAAGTTGCGGATAATTCCGTAGTCTTAAGACCGGTAGGAGCGCTAATTGTTATATTTTTCGTAACAGGAGCAGAGTAATCACTATACGTCTTTACTCCGTCCACCATATAGAAGTATCTGACTCTGAACTGATATGCGGTTCCTACGGAAAGATAAGGACATACTCTAGACGGGTCCGTTACCTCATCTAAAACAACATAACTATATGTCTCATCGGTTCCGGTACGACGACTAACTTCGTATCCGTCAGCACCTTCAACAGCATCCCACTCCAGCTTGATCGTACCAAGCGTTACGTCTTTCGCCACTACGTTACTCGGGGACTGTACCATTGTCCTTTTTTCCACGGATGCATAAGATCCATCGTGCGGAACACCATCCGTTCCAAACACATAAGCAGAAACCTGGAATTCATAAAGAGAACCCGGAGTAAGTCCATCGATAACAACACTTGTACCCGTAGTAGTCTTACTAGCGCCTGAAGAAGGTACGACAATCGTATAACCATCTGCTCCATCTACGGCATTCCAAGAAATCTTAGCAGCATTAGTTGTAATAAAATCAACTTTTACACCTGTCGGCGTGGCCGGTGTAGGAACTGTATTCTCAATGGTAATCTTGAAATCTTTCGACTCATTAAGACTCGGTCCCAAAACAACATTGTTGTCGTTACTTACACTATTAAGCGCAAACAAAGCAACATTGTATGTTCCCGGAGCCAAATCTATGTACTCGGCAAATCTATGGGCACCGGAAATCCCGTATGCGGAATTAACATCTGCACTTTCCTTGTTGCAGTCGATCTCAACATAGAACTGATTGTCAACAAAAATATGAATCTTCAAAGACTTGGAAGGCTCATCCGGATCGTAGCACCA
>DNAE01000159.1 GCA_003543635.1 Clostridiales bacterium
ATGACCGCCATGACCTCCTTGGCGTAATCCTTCTTTATCAGGTCGTCCGCCGTGGCATTGATATGCACGTAGAAGTCCTTGGGCGCTCCCTTGGAGATCCACTTGGCGCACTGCTTGGCGGCCTCGTTGAGGATCCAGGATCCCACGATGCCCATCTGATCCGTCGCCTCCAGGGATGCCACCACCTTCTCGGGGTTAGCAAGCTCACCCTGGGGAGTCTGCCAGCGCAAAAGGGCCTCGGCACCCGCGAGCTTGCCCGTGGAGGCCTCGATCAGGGGCTGGTAGTAGAGCTGGAAGCTCTCCATGTTATTCCTTATACACTGGGATATCTGGACCTCGAAGTCCACCCTCTCCTTCAGCTGATGCATATCAACGGGTGAGAAGATGGAATACTTGAGCTTCTTGTCCTGCTTTACCTTATGCAGAGCGATCTCGGCATGGGTAATGAGCTCCTCCACCGTGCTGCTCTGGGGATAGAATGCCGCCGCAAGGCCCAGGGTAACGAAGAAGGAACCTTGTCCCGTCTCCAGGGGCTGGACGGTATATTCGTACATATTCATCATGAAGTCAGTTACGGTCTTCTGGGTGGCATCGGGCCAGAGGATGGCGAAGGTATCGATACCCACGTGGTATACCTCGGCATTCTTGGGGCTGTAGATCTTGAGGAGATCTGCCAGGGCCAGGAGGATCTCGTTACCGGCGGATCTTCCGTATCTGTCGTTGAAGGCCGAGAAGTCCTTGACGTCCGCCAGGATTATGGCGGCGGACAGAACATCCTTGTTCCTGATGAGCCTCTGGGCATCGCTGGTGAGCTTATCCCTGGTGGGAAGACCCGTCAGCTTATGGCAGGCCTCCTTCTTCTCTATGCTTTCCTTCACCTCGTTCATCCTGGAAAGGTCGAAGGCCGTACCCACGATCAGGTCGGACTTGGTGATACCGTCGGTGTAGGACTTACCGCGGCAGGCGATCCAGAAGGTCTTATCGTTACCGCTCCTCGCCCTGATCTCGATGGCAAAATCGGTACCTATATCGGCGGAAAGCCTGTGGAAGGCATTCCTGAATCTCTTTCTGTCCTCCTCCACGACGTAGTCGGCCAGGATCTCCACATAGTCCCCGTCGATCTCCAGGGGAGCCTGGGGGAAGAGATCCTTTATATTGGGAGAGAACCTGATGGAGGATTTCTTGATGTCAGCCTTGAAGACGACTGCACCCGATCCGTCCAGGATGTTCTCATACTGATGTCGCATAAGGATATAGGGGGTAACGTCGGTGAAGGCGCCTGATACATATCTCGGGTTTCCCCCCGCCTTACCGTCGGAACCGGCATCGGAGAAGCCGTCGAACCTCAGGTGGAGCTCGCCTCTGCCGGGGGCCAGGAACCTGACCTCGGTGCCCCTCTTGTCATCCCCGGTATCCAGGAAGGATCTGAAGGCCTCTGCGAGCTTATCCTCATCCTCCGGGAATATGAAGGATCTGTAGTTTCTCGTGAACATGGGCAACCGGTTATCGGGAAGATCGAAGGCCTCCACGAACCCGTTGCTGATATAACACACATCTTCCATGGAATCGAAGGTGAAAAGATATGTGTCGGTACCCTCTCCGAAGAGCTGGTTATAAGCTGTCTGTCCGATATCCTCGGTGCAGTCGGACATGGTGCCGACGATGAATCTGTTCTTGCCTATGGGCATGACCTTGAGTTCCACGTTCATCCTGTAGAGCTCGGTCTGGGACTTGGCAAGGAAATGGGTAAATGAAGTATGTTCGCACTTATCGTCCAGAAGATCCCCCGTGGCGGCATCGTACTGAGCGGCTACGACGGGTCTCATGTTCTCGGGCACGAACTGGTAGAACGCGGTAAGGAGCATATCCTCTGAGGCCTGGGTCCCCATTATCGCCTTCATGCCGTCGGAGAAGAGGATCCTCTTCTCCCAGGGATTGATGATGAAGATACAAAAGACTGCATCATTTAGCACCGAAGTCATCTCGGACAACGGTATGTTGTTGATATAGTCCAGAAGTTCTTCCCTGTTAAATCCTTCCATTCAGTTCCCCCGAAAAGATACTTCAATTCTCACATTATTTTAACATGTTGAGTATATATGAGTACATTTCTTTTTTGTTTCTTCCCGTAATAGAAGATATCTCCCCTGCGATCTGCTTGGTGGACATGCCTTCTTCGGAGAATTTCCTTATGAGGGAGTCGATCTCATCGTCAGAATATACCTTCTCCTCCCTTATGGGTTCCAGGCACACCACGAACTCTCCCCGGGGGGCGTTCTTCCCGAAGTGATCCTTCGCCTCGCAAACCTTGAGTCTTATGACTTCCTCGTATTTCTTTGTAAGCTCCCTGCAAAAGGCTGCGGAGGAATCGGAAAATCCGCAGGCGATGAGCTCATCGATGAGTTTATTGAGCCTGTGGGGTGCCTCATAGAGGATCATGGTCTCCTTAACCTTGGTGAGAAATTCCAGTCTCTCCCTGCGGGGTCCGGATTCCGAGGGAAGGAAACCCTCGAAGTGGTAATGGGTGGTATCAAGGCCCGAGAGTACAAGGCCCGTAATGGCCGCCACGGGACCGGGCACCACGGAGACAGGTAAAACATTTGCTATACATTGTTTTACCAAATCCTCCCCGGGATCACTGATGGAGGGCATGCCCGCATCGGAGACAAGGGCGATATCCAGGCCCTCCTTAAGCTTGCGGATAAGGACCTCACCCTTGGCAGCCTTGTTATGTTCGTGGTAAGAGATGAGGTCCCCCCTGATGCCGAACTCGGAAAGCAAGAGCCCCGTCCTTCTCGTATCCTCACATGCGATGAGATCCACGGAGGACAGCACCTCCTTGGCCCTGGGGGAAAGATCCCCCGTATTTCCTATGGGTGTACCTACCAGATAAAGCAATCCTCGTGCTCCTCCTCGTATATCCTTCTTATCCTGTCCGTAAGGACAACTTCCCCGCCTTCACATCGACCGTTGATGATAAGGGGCGGCAATATCTTCATGTCGGTTCCCGATGCACCCTTCTTCCCCGCGATGAGGAACATGGCGGCGTTCCTGTCCTCGAAGGGATGGACCGAAAGGAGCCTCACGGGCTTGATCCTGTTCTTGGAGAATACCTCCATGACGTCCGCGAGACGGTCACCGTGCATCACCATTATTATATACCCGGAGGACTGGATCACCCGGGATGCCGCAACGGATACGAAATCCGAGAGGGTACCGTTCTCTTCGAAGCGGCCTGCCAGGCGTTCCCCGTCTCCGGAGTTTTTGGCGGCGGG
>DNAE01000185.1 GCA_003543635.1 Clostridiales bacterium
TCAAGCTCCATCTGCTCGAACTCCCTTGTACGGAAGATGAAGTTACCGGGTGTGATCTCGTTTCTGAAGCTCTTACCGATCTGGCAGATACCGAAGGGGATCTTCTTCCTGGAGGAACGCTGTACGTTAGCGAAGTTTACGAAGATACCCTGGGCCGTCTCGGGACGGAGATATACTTCGTTCTTGGCATCCTCGGTAACGCCCATGAATGTCTTGAACATGAGATTGAACTTACGGACGTCGGTGAAGTTGTGACCTCCGCAGGTGGGACAGGGAATGTTCTTCTCCCTGATATAGGAAACGAGCTGCTCGTCGTTCATGCCCTCTACCACCACGTCGGTGATGTTATTCTCGGCATTGAAGTCCTCAACGAGCTTATCTGCTCTGGCTCTTGCCTTACACTGCTTACAGTCGATAAGGGGATCGGAGAAACCGCCCACGTGACCGGAAGCTACCCAGACCTGGGGATTCATGAGGATGGCACAGTCTACGCCCACGTTATAGGGGCTCTCCTGTACGAACTTCTTCCACCAGGCTGCCTTTACGTTATTCTTAAGGGCAACGCCCAAAGGTCCGAAATCCCAAGCATTTGCAAGACCGCCGTAGATGTCGGAACCCGGATATACGAATCCTCTCGTCTTGGCGAGGGATACTATCTTTTCCATTGTCTTTTCACTTGCCATGATTCTGCAGTTCTCCTCTTATCAGCCTTCTGTTGTCTCAGAGGTATCGACCACGAAGAAATTGTCCGTGGAAAGGGCCTTGTCCTCAGCAGCCTCGGGCTGTGCCGTTGCCAGATCGGCATCCATTGCAGCCTTCTTGTAGCTGTTCTGCTGTTCCTTGGCCTTCTTCTCTGCTGCTATGGCATCCCTTGCTTCCTTTGTGAGGGGCACGGTATACTCGTCCTTCTTGAGGACCCTATGTACTTCAAGTACCTTACCCTGAGCGATCTCCTTGCAGGCAAGCGATACCATGTTGGCCGCATCGTCGGGGATCATGGGCTGAGCACCGTCAACGAGCTGGCTTGCTCTCTTGCTGACAAGTACTGCGAGTTCATAGGCACACGCTGCCCTGGGGAGCATTTCTTCCATAGGTGGATCTACTAACATTTCTTATACCCTTCTTTCTTTAATATTTCTCGATTTCTTTTATATATCACGAAGACTCTTCTCAGAGGCTCCTCTCGATACCTTCATTACGCTTATATCTGCACTTCTCGGCCTCTATTATGGAGACCACCTTCCGCACCGTCTCATCCAGGTCGTCGTTTATGACGACGTAATCGAACTTACCGGCTTCGCAGATCTCGCTCCTTGCCACATCCATCCTCTTGGCAACGAGGTCCTTGTCCTCGGTACCCCTTCCCTCGAGCCTTTCCTTCAGGGCCTCAAAGGAGGGAGGAAGTATGAATATGGTCACCGTCTGTTCAAACCTCGCCTTGAGGGCCAGGCTGCCTGCGATGGTCAGGTCCAGGAGCACGTCCTTTCCCTTCTCGCTCATCTCCGCCAGGGGACCCGCAGGCGTCCCGTAGCAGTTTCCGACATATGTGTCGTACTCGATTATCTCTCCCGTCTCAACGAGTTCCATGAACTCATCCTTCGTTCTGAAGTAGTATTCGACTCCGTCCTTCTCGGCGCCCCTGGGGCTCCTGGTGGTTACGGATATGGACTGACCGCACTCGGGCATCAATTCCCTTATCTTGGCAAGGACTGTTCCCTTGCCCACTCCGGAAGGTCCGGAAACCGATACGATCAAGCCCTTCTTCATCACTTCGCGAGCCCCGCCTTTATCTCGTCTACTTCCATGGAGCTCGCGATCACGTGGTCGCTGTCAGTCACGATGACGCTCCTGCACTTCCTGCCGGCACAACAATCCACCAGCATGCTCCTGTCACGGCTGTCCTGGATGATCCTTCTGATGGGGGCCGAATCGGCCGCGGCAACGCATATTATCCTCTCCTCGGATACAATATTGCCGGCGCCCACATCGATAAACCTCATCCTCTTCCTCCGTCACACAAGATTCTGGATCTGCTCTCTCATCTCCTCGACGATATTCTTCATGAGCAGTACCCTGTTTGTTATCTCAAGATCATTGGCCTTGGAGCCGATCGTGTTGATCTCCCTGTTGATCTCCTGGATAAGGAAATCCATCTTCTTACCCACGGGACCGTCCACGGACAGATTCTTCCTGGCCTGGCCGAAGTGGGAAAGGAGTCTCTTGAGTTCCTCGTCCACCGCGCACTTATCAGCGAAAACGGCCACCTCGGCGGCAAGCCTGTTCTCGTCGTAGAAGGCGCGCTTATCCTCATCGAGGATCTCGTCTATCCTGGCGGAGAGCCTTGCCTTATAGTCCGTTACGACGGAGGGAGCCCTTTGGGCCACTTCGTCTCTGAGCTTGGATAGCTCCTCCACCTTGCCCAGAAGATCGGAGCAAAGATTTCCGCCCTCGATCCTTCTCATCTCCCTCATGCCCTCCAGGGCATCGGAAAGAGCGCGGGACAATTCCCCGTAGAGCTTATCCTCGTCCACATCCCTCTGCCTTACGGAAAGGACGTCCGGGAATACGGCGAGTCTCGAAGCCGTGGTCTCGTCTTCCCTTCCCGTGAGCTGTGCTATCTTGGAGACAGCTTCGGAATAGGAGGAAGCAAGGCCCGTATTAACAAAGACCTCCGTGGCGCTGTCCTCCGAATCGTCGAAGTTGATAAAGCAGTCCACCTTGCCCCTGATGAGGCTGTCGGAGATCATCTTTCTTATCTTGCTGTCTGCAAAATTGAACAGTCTGGGCATCCTGATGTTTATGTCGCAGAATCGGCTGTTTACGGATCTGATCTCTACCTGATACCTTCTGGTCTCGCAGATATACTCTCCGCGGCCGAACCCCGTCATGCTGAATGCCATATAATTACCGCCGTCCAAAATGATATACAAAAAGTCCACCGGCGAAAGATATCCTTTTGCACGAGCAGACTCGGTTTAATTATTATATATTATAAAGGCTGATACTGCAACTGATTTTTAGGGCCGAAGTCCCTCAAACGCCCTGTTTTCAGAGCTTTACGGGATCAAAGTTTATGTAATCGGCCGACACGCAGACATACTTTGTACACCTGTTCTCGGGGGTACCCTCGTAGACCAGGGAATGGGCCCGTCCGTGAAGATGACCGTAGATGCAAAGATCCACATGATGGGATTCGAAGAGTTCATCCACCTCCCGGTTCACCGCATTGGAGGACCAGACGGGATAGTGGGTCATGACGATATGGCGCTTCTCGTGGGAGGGATCCTCCTTGTCCAGGGCGTCGAGACAGAGGCGGAACCTTCCTATCTCCCGGTCCAGGATCTTACGGTCCTCATCCTTAAAGCCGTCGTCCGTGGGCATCTTCCAGCCGCGGGTACCCGTCACCAGGGAATCCTCCACGGGGATAGCGTTGTTCTTCACGATCTTGATGGTATTAAGGCCCTCGGCCGCGAAGTAGTTCTCCATCTTCTTGGCGGTGCTCCAGAAATAGTCGTGGTTTCCCCTGCCGATGAGCTTCGTCCCGGGAAGCGAGTCGATGAAGGAGAAATCCTTCTTGCCGTCGTTCAGGTACATGACCCAGGAAAGGTCGCCGGGCATCAGGATGGTATCCCCGTCGGTCACCTTCGCCCTGACATTTTCCCCGATCCTTCTTATGTAGTCCTTCCAGTTCCCTCCGAACACCTCCATGCTCTTGTCGGGGATGTCGATGGCAAGATGCAGGTCAGACAATCCGTATATGGCCATTAACCTTCTTCTCCTTCCTCCGGATGAAAGTAGGAATATACCTTCACCGCGTCCTTCTCCCCGAGGCCCTTCACCTCGGCTATCTGACCGGCACTCGCCTCCTCGATCTTCTTTACGGAACCGAAATGGGCCAGGAGAGCCTTCCTCTTGGCGGGACCTATACCCTCGATATTCTCCAGGCGGTACCTGATATTTCTCTTCGTCATGAGCTTCCTCTGATAAGTTATGGCGAATCTGTGTACCTCGTTCTGGACGGCGGAGAGGAATCTCAGGAGCAATATATCCCGGTCCGAGGGATCATCGTTATCCAGCTTGATGAAGGTCCCGTCCAGGAACAGGATACCCGATGTCCTGTGCCTGGAGTTCTTTACCATACCCGCCAGAAGGATCCCGGCATCGGGGACCAGTTCGTTAACCACCGACGCCACCGCAGACAGCTGTCCCTTGCCGCCGTCCACCAGGATCATGTCGGGATATTCGAATCCGTCCTCCGCATTATGGGCGAACCTGCGGGTCAGGACCTCCCTCATGGAGGCAAAGTCGTCCTGGCTCTCCACCGTCTTCATGCGGAAGAGCCGATAGGCTCTCTTGTCGGCGCGGCCGTCCCTGAAGACCACCATGCCGGCGCATATATCATCGTTACCCAGGTTGGAGATATCGTAGGACTCCACCCGCTTTATGGTTCCTTCGGCCACTCCGGAAAGTTCCTCCAGAGCCCTTACCGCCGCCATGGGATCCGCATCGGATCCGC
>DNAE01000040.1:0-3401 GCA_003543635.1 Clostridiales bacterium
GATCAAGCGCGCCAACGAAGAGGGCGTAACGGTCAAGGAGATTGCCGACAGATATATCAAGGAATACTACGTGGATGCCGACGGTCTCAATTGTAAGAGACCCACGTACCAGCCCAGGGCCACGGAGTCCATCGGCGCCATCATCGGCATCGTTAAGTCCCTCTACGACAAGGGGATCGCCTATGTCATCGAGGGGGACGGAGTCTACTATGACGTAACCAAAAAGTCTGACTACGGCAAGCTTTCCCACTACAACCTGGAGGACCTCAATCCCGGCGGCGGCGAGCGCAAGGCTTCCTACGACGGCAAGAGGAACCCCGGAGACTTCGCCCTTTGGAAGTTCAAGAAGGAGGGTGAGCCCTCCTGGAATTCCCCCTGGGGAGAGGGAAGACCCGGCTGGCACATCGAGTGCTCCGCCATGATCAAGAAGCACCTGGGTGATACCATCGATATCCACGGCGGCGGACAGGATCTCATCTTCCCCCACCATGAGAACGAGATCGCCCAGAGTGAGGCAGCCAACGGATGCACCCTTGCAAACTGCTGGGTACACAATGCCTTCGTAAATGTTGACGGTGAGAAGATGAGCAAGTCCCTGGGTAATTTCTTCACCATCAGGGATATCGTTGCCCACTTCCCCTACAGGGTGATCAGATTCTTCATCCTCTCGGGACACTACAGGATGCCCATCAATTTCTCCGATGAGCTCCTCAGGTCTTCCCAGACATCCCTCCAGAGGATAATCACGTGTAATTCCAACCTGAAGTTCGCCCTGGAAAGCGATACATATGCCGGGGGAAATGCGGCTGCTTCCGAGGAGGTCATCAAGGCTTCTGAGGACGCAAAGGCAAGCTTCATCGCCCACATGGACGACGACCTTAATACAGCTGATGCCATAACGGATATCTTCGGACTCGTTAAGGCTGCTAACACCGCCATCGATGCCGGTGCCGACAAGAGCGCGCTTCAGAAGGCCCTTGATATCCTGAACGAGATCACGGATGTCCTGGGTATCGACCTTACGGAGGAGGTAACCATCCCCGACGAGATCAACGAGCTCGTAGCTCAGAGGGTATCTGCCAAGAAGGAGAAGAACTTCGCCGAGGCGGACAGGATAAGGGACCTTATCACATCCAAGGGTTATTCCGTAAAGGATACCCCCAACGGACCCAAGGTGGAGAAGTTATGATAATCCCCTTCATCGCGACGGACTTAAGGGAGATAAATTCCTCTGCACTGGCATATATCGGTGATTCGGTATATGAACTCTACGCCCGTTGTCATGTGGCGGCCAGGTCGTCTTCTGATTCCGGAAAGATGCATAAGATGACGGTGAAATATGTCTCCGCCGAGGCACAGGCTAGGGCGATCCGTTACATTGAGAGCGAACTGGACGAGGAGGAAGAGGGATATTTCAGACGGGGCAAGAACTCCAATCCCCCCACCATGTCTAAGAATGCCAGCCCCGCCGATTACATGTATGCCACGGGTTTTGAATCCCTCCTGGGATTCCTTTTCCTTGACAACAGGGAAGCGCGTTTGGAATATATCATCGAGAGAGCATTTGAGGTGATCGACGGTGAGCTTTAAGAATAAGGAAAGAGATGACAGGGAAGAGGGCATGACCGACAGACTGGAGGGCAGGAATGCCGTCCTGGAGGCGATCAACGCGGGACGCGAGATCAATAAGATCTGGATCCTGGATCCCAAGGATAACAAGAAGCCCGATCCCACTTTGCTGAAGATCCTCAGGGAGGCGGGTGACAGGAAGATCGTCACCGTCAGGTGCAGGAGAGATGCCCTGGACAGGATGAGCACCACCCATAACCATCAGGGTGTCATCGCCGCCGTTGCCTCCCACGAATATGCGGATCTGGAGGATATCCTGAAGAAGGCGGAAACTGAGGGCCATGCGCCTCTGCTGGTGGTCCTGGACGAACTTAAGGATGCCTATAACCTGGGTTCCGTTCTGAGGATCTCCGATGCGGCGGGAGTTGACGGTGTCATCATCCCCAAGCACAGGTCCATAGGACTCGATTCCGTCGTCGCCAAAGCCTCCGCGGGAGCCATCGAATACGTTCCCGTAGCCCGGGTGACCAATATCGCACAGACACTGAGAGACCTTAAGGATAAGAACGGTTTCTGGGTCATGGGTACTGCCATGGAAGGCAGTATCGAATATACTGAAGCAGACTACAAGGGACCCCTGGCGATCGTCATCGGTTCCGAAGGAGAGGGAATGAGGGATATGGTAAGGAAGGAGTGTGATTTCCTTGTCAGGATCCCCATGTCGGGCAAGGTCAACAGTCTGAATGCGGCGGTCGCCGCGGGCATAGTGATCTTCGAAGCGGTGAAGAGCAGAAAGTAAATGTTTAGGAGAGTGGGGAAAAAGATACTGAGCGGATTCATGGCGATCATTATGGTCGCCTCCGTGGCATCGTGCTCAGTGGACAAGGGGGCCATGGACCTCGTGGAGCTCTATGCCAACGCCCTGGTCACCCGTGATGCGGTAACCTTGATCTCTTACTCTGTACCCGGTTCCGATACGACGGGATACGACATCTGTTGTGCCGGTATCTATAAGGATATCGCCGTGGACGAGGTGCTCCGCAGGACTACGGTAAAGGTCAGGGGAGGAAGCTCCAGGGCAAAGGAGAAGGATATCAACGGTTCTGTGACCTGCGTATTCCATATGCCGGACTATAAGTCGGTATTGTCCTCTTCCCCCGAGAGTGTGGAGCAGTTCGTTTCCATGCTGGATGCGGCCCCCGAGACTGAGGTCGAGGTCAATATCGGAGTCGTTTTCCAGAACGGCAGATGGTATGTTTCCAATCCGAAGGAGATATCGGATGCCATCTATGCTCCCCTTTACGATGATACCTACGGCTTCGTTATGAAGTTCGAGGACGAGGTGCTGGGAGTTGAGTGGGTAGGTTCCGATAACGGAGATTATGTGGATGCGTCCAACATGACGGCGGTCTTCTCCATGTCGGAGGAATTCGTATCCACGGGAGTATTCGGAGATCTTCACTTCTCCCTGTTAAGGGGAGAGGACGTGGTGGCCTGCAGGGGCGATGTTACCATGGGGGACGATAATACCCTCATCTGTTCCGCGGAGATCACGGAGTCCGATCTCGGTGACTACGAGGTATTCCCCCAGGATGATTACACCATCGTTATAGATGACGGTGTCGAGAACCTCTTTATGGCGGAGACTTCCCAGACACTCACCGATGCATACTTCCCTGATAACTCCATCTACACCTTAAACTACTGGCTCAACGAAGACGTTTACGGCGGATACTACAACGTGGATTCCTTCGCGACGGTCCTGGCGCTGGATCCCCTTTATCTCAACTGCGGAAAGGAATACGATCTCACATACAGTGCCTGGGGTCCCA
>DNAE01000040.1:3473-7049 GCA_003543635.1 Clostridiales bacterium
TCTCGTTCCCGAATACGACGGAAACAACGCCATCCTGGAGTACGATTCCGATGTTCAGCTGCCCACGGGAAGCTACAGTATCGTCGCCTTCAATAACGGTACCCAGATAATGTCGGCTACCATTGATATCATCGATAACCTGGATCCCTCCAACTACACGGAGCTTGATGTCGTTTCCCCTTCGGATGCGCAGGCTCCCGAGGGACAGACACCCTATAAGATCCTCGTCTATTCCAACGGCAGGAGCAATATCGATCTCCTTAACAGCTATACGGACGTGGCCTTCGATTACGTGACTCCAAGCCTTAACCTCTACGAGCATGATCTGGATATGGTCCTGGCGTCGGGTGAGAACGCTCCCGATATCTTCTTCTGCGATTCATCCTACGTTTCCAAGTATGCCAATTCGGATCTCACGATCCCCGTGAACGATATCGGCATATCCTACTCGGAACTCAGATATATGTATCCCTACACCTTCACCATGCCCACGGATCAGGATAACGTCATCAAGGGCGTGACATGGCAGATCACCCCCGGCGGTGTCTTCTACAACAGGAGCGTAGCCCAGAATTATCTCGGCCTTTCCGAGCCCCAGTATGTACAGAGCTTTTTCGCCACATGGGATGATGTTCTCAATACCGCAAGGACCTTGGACGAGGCCTCCGGCGGAACGGTAAAGCTCGTGGCGGGATTATCTGAACTGGAGTCCGCATATATCAACGGAAGGACCGATCCCTGGATCGTGGACGGGGATATTACCCTCCCCGATTATATGTACGATTACCTGGGCTTCATGAATGCCCTGAAGACCGAGGAGCTCACCTTCGGCGCCGGAAGATGGGGAAGTGAATGGACATCCCACATTTCGGACGGAAAAGTGCTTTCCTATTGGGGATCCCTGTGGCTCGGAGAGTATTTCCTGAGCAACTCCTACGGCACCAAGTTCGGTCTCGTGGACGGACCCACCGACTACTTCGAGGGCGGTAACTGGATATTCGTTTCCTCCTACTGTGATATGGGCGTATCCGCCGCCGAGATCATAAGGGATCTGACCATGAAGCAGAGCACCCTTTTGGATATGGTCGACAACGGCACACTGGTAAACAACACCATCATCATGAACGCCTGTGCCTCGGATCCGCAGTATGCGGAAGACTGGCTGGACGGTCAGAACCCCTACAGCATCTTCGCTTCTAAGGCGCTTGCCATGACGGGTGAGGGAATGGGTGCATACGATAACGAGATCAACGCCGAATTCCTGTCTGTAGTTGACGACTATCTGACGGGTATCGGAATAGTAAGGACCGAGGAACTTGCCTCCGAGCGGTTCCTGGAAAACATCAGGGAGGCGGGAATAGTATGAGAAAGCTCCTGTCCGTTGTCTCACTGACGCTTATCGCGGTGCTGTTCCTTACCTCCTGCAGGATAACGGATATCGCCGGAAGGGTGACGGGGAATCAGCCCCCCATATCCACCGCCGAGCTTTCGAGACTTATAATAAACGCCATCGACAACGAGGATTCCGTGGCGGAATCCTTCTCTTCGATCCCCGAGAAACAGCGTCCCGACGTTTCCTTCTCCTATTTCACGGAGTATACCGACATCATGAGAAGGATGTCGCAACAAAACGGCACCGTAAGCTCCTTCAGGATCACGGAGTCTGCCGACGGATTCGTAACGGAACTCCTTTACGAGAGCGGTGATATCCCCGTATATCTCTACCTGGCAAAGGACGAGGACGGTACGGCCTTGATATCCTCCGATATCATCTCCGACATCATTTCCGTGTACAATTATTCGGAGCATTACTTCTCCATGCTGGACGAGCAGAATATCGAGGGTATCTATACCCTCTTAAGCCCCATGTTCTCCGATGAGCAGCTCTCCGACAACGCCATCTATGCCAGGGCATCGGCCCTTGCGGATTTCTATTTCATGAGGGTAAAGAGCACCAGGGATTCCTATCTCATTACGGAACTTACCCCGGACAGCATAAGGGTGCTCATCCCCGAGGTCATCTCCTCCGACGGCGAGAACTTCAACGAGCACGAGGTGGTGATAACAAAGACTTCATCGGATTCCTACGGTATCGACGATACTATCCCCCTGGAGACCGACTATCTTCTGACCTATATAATCGATACGGGGGTCAGGGAAGCCCACTGCGGCAATAACTACACCTCGTCCATCATCTATAACATAATCGGACATCCTTCCAACGTTTCCATCGGCGTCGAGGGCCTTGATTCGAGATTGTCGGAGGACGGTACCGACGAATATATGCACAAGATCATCGTCAATTATCCGGGCATGCTCCTCGTGTTCGAGGGATACGGCGATGCCCAGGAGTGGGACGGTAAGCTGGTGGCATTCAGGATCTTTGCCGGGGTCAGTGACTCCATAAGCGTGGGAAGCAATATCACCATCGGAATGACAAAGGAGCAGATCCAGTCGGTCTATCCCTTCATAGATCTTTACGATTACATCCTCTTCTATAATGCGGGGGATACGGAGTATAAGATAGAATTCGAATTCGATGATTCGGACATCCTCACCATGGTCAGGGTATCCGAGGTCTGATCAGGATAAGCACTTATCCCGCAGTCTGTTTACCTCATCTTCGCTCATGCCGTTCTTTGTGAGATAGAAGGCAACGTCTCCGCCGTAGTTTTTCTTGAAATGGTCAAGCAGGATACGCATATTGTTCTCGTCGGATCTTAAGGTGTGACGCATTATCTCTTCCTTATTGGCGATGAGGGGATCCAGGAAGGATCTGGCATAGTCGTAGGATACCTTGTAGTTGAGGACGATATCTTCGTAATCACCCCCGGCGAGCATATAGAGCAGGGCGGAGATGACACCGGTCCTGTCCTTTCCGTGGGCGCAGTGGTACATGGCAACGCCTTCGCTGTTCAGGAGGACTCTCATGACTTCCGCTATCTCGGACCCCAGGGTATCTACCATCACGCAGTAGAAATCCCCCAGGGGGTGGGTCCTCAGGAATACCATGGTGGGATCGTTGCCCTGGTCGGGATCCCCGACGAAAAGGGGAATGTTATGGAAATCCACATCGGGATCGTCTTTAAAGGGATTGCCGTAGTTTTTAAGCTCTGCCTTGGAACGCAGATCGATGACCGTCCTCACGCCGTAATCCTTAAGCTTCTTATAAGCGTCCTTAACGATGAGGTGGGGAGCACTGCATCTGATGAAACGACCCTTACTGAAGACCTTCCCGTCCTTTAAGGGGAAGCCGCCCATCTCTCTGCAGTTGATGAGGCAGTCGGTGAAGAGTCTCTGTGTTTGAGGATCGTATCTTTCCATGTCGGTTATTTTACAACTAACATTGTTGACAATCAACAAAACATGTAATAATATTATTTAGCTTTAACCCGCGCCTGTAGCTCAACTGGATAGAGTGTCTGACTACGGATCAGAAGGTTGTGGATTCGATCTCTGCCAGGCGCGCCACGCAAAAGACCCCGTGAACGATATGTTTGCGGGGCTTTCTTTTCGTGTATAATGTGGATACTGTTTTAAAGATAACGGAGGTGTTCTTATGGGAAGGCTCTTGAT
>DNAE01000145.1 GCA_003543635.1 Clostridiales bacterium
TCGTCTGGGAGAATATCATTTTCGCGCCGCCTTAACACCGAGGGCGAAAATGATATTCTCCCAGACGATACGCATGGTCTTCCTGCTTATCTTAATGGCGAGGGGTATCTTGGAGGGTTTGTCGTCCATGAGGACCACGTCTGCCGATTCGATGGCCGCATCGCTTCCCATGGCACCCATGGCTATACCGATATCAGCTCTGGTGAGCACGGGGGCATCGTTTATTCCGTCACCCACAAAGGCAAGCTTACCCGCAGACTTCAGGAGCTCTTCCACCTTATCCACCTTATCCTTGGGAAGGAGTTCAAAGTTCACTTCATCAATTCCCAGCTCACCGGCCACATGCTCCGCAACGGATCTCTTGTCACCCGTGAGCATGACGGTCTTCTTGATGCCGAGGGCCTTAAGTTCCCTTATGGCATCCTTTGAATCGTCCTTTATCTCATCGTTGATAACGATGTGGCCGAGGTATTCTTTACCCTTGCTGATATGGATTATCGTTCCCGACATGTGGCACTCGTGCCAGTTGGCTCCGACTTTATCCATGAGCTTGCCGTTACCCACATAGTATTCGCAGCCGTCCACAACGGCCCTTATACCGTGACCCGCGATCTCCTCCGTCTCCCCGAGCCTGCTCTTATCGATATGACCCTTGTGGGCATTGATGATGGACTCCGCCACGGGGTGGCTCGAATAACTCTCGGCAACGCTTGCGATATCCAGGAGCATATCGGCATCCACCTCCGAGGGATGGATATCGTCCACGGCGAACTTGCCCCGGGTCAGGGTTCCCGTCTTATCGAAAACAACGGTATCAGCCTTGGCCAGCACTTCCATGTAGCTTGCACCCTTTATGAGGATGCCGTCCCTGGATGCGCCGCCAATGCCTCCGAAGAAGGACAGGGGCACTGAAACCACAAGTGCACAGGGGCATGAGACCACAAGGAAAACAAGGGCTCTTCCGATCCACTTTGCCCACTCTGCTCCTGAGGAGATATTAATGAACAAAGGAGGAAGCACGGCCAGCATGAGTGCACCGATGACGACGCAGGGGGTGTACCATCTGGCGAACCTGGTTATGAAGTTCTCCACCCTGGCTTTCTTCTCGGAGGAATTCTCCACGAGCTCCAGTATCTTGGAAACGGTGCTCTGGGCGAATTCGCTTTCGGTCCTGACCTTGATCACGCCGGTGAGGTTTACCGATCCGCTTATGACCTTATCGCCGACCGTCAGATCCGAGGGCATGCTCTCCCCCGTGAGGGCGGCCGTATTGACCGATGTATTGCCCTCGATGATGATACCGTCAAGGGGTATCTTATCTCCGGGACTTACGATTATTATCTCACCCTTGGAAACTTCTTCGGGAGATACGGTGATCTCCTGTCCGTCACGTATGACCACCGCATGATCGGGACGGATATCCATAAGCTTTGCAATGGACTTTCTGCTCCTTCCGACGGCGATGCTCTGGAAGAGCTCTCCGATCTGGTAGAAGAGCATTACCGCGGTCGCCTCGGGGAACTCTCCCGTGGCAAATGCACCGAGGGTCGCTATGGTCATGAGGAACTTCTCATCGAAGAGCCTGCCGTGGATGATATTGGATAACGCCGTCTTCAAAACGTCGTATCCGACTATTACATAAGGTATCACGAACAGGATCAGCTTTAATATCCCCTCTATCTTAAAGATATGGGTAATAACGGCAACGGCAATGCAGAGCACCCCTGCCGCTATGATCCTGTAAAGAAGTTTCTTCTGTTTCTTGGTGAGCTTGTATTTCATGGTATCAGAGAATAACGGAGCAGTCGGGCTCTACCTTTGCGATCGTCTTAACAGCCTTCTTGAGAACGTCCTCGAATACGGCATCATCAGCCTCGAGTGTCATCTTCTGTGCCAGGAAGTTCACGTTAACGCTTGTAACGCCCTCGATCTTCGCAATGGCATCCTGCATCTTCTGAGCGCAATGTGCGCAATCCAGATCTTCAAGTTCAAATGTCTTTTTCATGTTTATGTCTCCTGTCTTTTGATCAACTTATTCAGAGAGGTGCTCGTACCCCTGTTCCAGTATGCTCCTCACGTGGTCGTCGGAAAGATGGTAGTAGATCGTCTTTCCTTCCCTTCTGTTTGCCACGAGATTGGCATTCTTCAAAACCTTGAGCTGGTGTGATATGGCGGACTGATTCATCCCGAGGAGCTCGGCTATCGCACATACGCAGATCTCGCCCTCTGCCAAGAGAGAGTACATGATCTTCACCCTTGTCGTATCGCCGAAGATCTTAAAGAGGTCTGCAAGATCGCAGAGGGACTCATCGGACGGGATATCGAACTTCGCCTTCTCAAGTATTTCACTGTGATCGTGTTTGCAGCCTGCCATGGGACCTCCTTGATAAATGAATACATGCTCATATGTTTAACTGTTCATATGTTAAACAATGGTTACCCGTATGTCAAGGGCCTTTTTATATCAGCTTTTTACAATGAGGTACCTGCCGCAAAGCTCGGAGACTTTCTCATAGGCGAAGAATATCGACCTCAAGGAAGTGTAGATGTCCTTCCACT
>DNAE01000169.1:0-1115 GCA_003543635.1 Clostridiales bacterium
CTGCCGCCTCTGTGCTGCTGCTTGTAGTTATCGATGAGCTGTCTCTTGATGTAACCGAAGTGAGTAAGGGTAACAACGATATCCTGCTCCTGGATAAGAGACTCGTCGTCGATATCGTCGAAGGAACCGTGGATGATCTCCGTAAGTCTGGGGGTCGCGTACTTGCGCTTGACCTCCAGGAGCTCATCCTTGATGGTGCTGTGGAGCATCGCCTTGTCGCTCAGGATGAGCTTGAAGTGCTCGATCTGCTGCTTGAGTTCCTCGATCTCCGCCTGGAGCTTCTCTCTCTCGAGTCCGGTGAGCTTACCGAGTCTCATGTCGACGATATTCTGAGCCTGCTTCTCGGAGAAACCGAATCTCTCGCTCAGGTTGATCTTGGCATCGGCCTCCGTTCTGGATCCGCGGATTATGGCGATGATCTCGTCGATGTGGTCGATGGCGAGGAGAAGTCCCTCATCCAGGTGCTTCTTGGCCTCCGCCTTCTCAAGATCGAACTCCGTCCTTCTGAGGACCACGTTCTCCTGGTGTTCCACATAGCACTTGAGGGCATCGATAAGTGTTATGGTCTTGGGCTCCAGCTTGCCGTCCTTATCGGGGACAAGGGCGATCATGTTGGCGCAGCAAGCGTCCTGGAGAGGACAGTTCTTATAGAGCTGGTTAAGTACCACATCGGGGTTGGCATCCTTCTTGACCTCGACAACGATCCTGACCTTCTCGTTACGGTCGGACTCGTCTCTGAGGCCGGAGATGCCCTCTATCTTCTTCTCCTTGGAAAGATCGGCGATCCTCTCGATCAGTCTTGCCTTGTTTACTGCGAAGGGCAGATCGCTGAAGATGATCCTCTGTCTTCCGTTGGAATAATCCTCTATCTCGGCATGGGCTCTGACGACGATCCTTCCCTTACCGGTGGTATAAGCTTCCCTTATACCGGAGGTTCCGAGGATGGCGCCTCCCGTGGGGAAGTCGGGGCCCTTAACGACCTCCATGAGCTCATCAACTGTGGCATCCGGGTTATCCATCATCATGATGACGCCGTCTATGGCCTCGCCCATGTTATGGGGAGGTATATTCGTAGCCATACCTACGGCGATACCGACAGATCCGTTTACCAGAAG
>DNAE01000169.1:1226-6015 GCA_003543635.1 Clostridiales bacterium
CTCATCATCTCGAGGGATACCTTCTCGAGCCTTGCCTCCGTATAACGGTAAGCGGCCGGCGGGTCACCGTCCAATGAACCGAAGTTTCCGTGTCCGTCCACAAGGGTATGCCTGAGGGAGAAATCCTGAGCCAGTCTTACGAGGGCATCGTAAACGGAAGCATCACCGTGGGGGTGGAAACGACCAAGAACGTCTCCGACGGTGGTCGCACACTTACGGTAAGGCTTGTCGGGCGTGAAGCCCTGGTCGTACATGGAATACAGGATCCTTCTCTGAACGGGCTTTAATCCGTCTCTTATATCAGGCAACGCACGGTCCGTGATAACGGACATGGCATAGTCTATGAAAGATTTTCTCATCTCCTTATCGAGATCTACGGGAACAATAGTATTCTGTTCGGACTTGAAGACCGAGTCCATCTCGGCTTCCTGCTGCTTACGCAGTTCCTTTGATTCGTCTGAAATTGCCATTTTATCCTCCGACCCTTAAAGGGTGTATTAATGTGCATGATACACACTATTTGATTATACCATTAAATAATATAAATACGCGCGCATATATATAATAAATATGTTTTGCCTTAATTATGCCCTATTTCTCCCTCTTTTTCGCTTAAATTGCCCCATGCAACAAGATGTATCATCAAATCGTCAGATTGATATAGGAAGGAAACGTAAATGAGTCAGAAGTTTCAATTGCCGGATGTCGAAGAATTGGTCGTACTCTATGCCGATGACGTGCTCAGAGTATGTAACTATTATCTCGGCAAGAGGAGCCAGGCAGAGGACGCCTTCCAGGATGTATTCCTGAAGGTCCTCAGGAAGAAAGACTCCTTCGCGGGGGACTGCCCTCCGAAGTACTGGCTCCTGTCAGTGGCAAGAAACGTCTGTAAAGATTACCTCAAGTCCTCCTGGGCCACGAGGGTCGGCTCATTTGAACAGATGAGCGAAGAAAGCGGGGAAAGAGAAGATCCCGCCCACTTCAGCTCCCCCCTGGTAACGCCCTCCGTGGACGGAAGGCAGCAGGAGGATCTGTATTTTGACAGCATGCCTCCCGAAGGCTCCCTCTGGGACGCAGTCCAAAACCTTCCTGACGCCTACAAGGATGTTATCCTGTTCCGCTACTATTGCGATATGGATAACGCCGCCATAGCAAAGGCCTGCAACATCACCGAGAGTTCGGTGAGGAGCAGACTTTTCAGAGCAAAGAAAATGCTCAGCGGATTCGAGAAGAAAGACAAATCCCCGGAGGTCGTATATGGGTGATCGATTTGACAAGATGATGGAAAGTGAGCTGATGCAAAGGCTGGACGAGATAAAAGCCTCCGAAGACCTTATCGCAAGGACTTTGGAGAGGCTTAAAACGGAAACGTCATCAGACGACGGCGCGGTCTTTGATATCCCCGACGAATACTTGAATTAAACGATGGGCGACTTCGACGGTTTTCCGGATTGTCTCGGATACTGCGGAGGAGTCGGCCTTATCTTCCTGATAACTATCACCGACCTTACCATGTCGGTCCCCGGCAGAGTGAACACATCGGTCTTCTCGATGGTTCCGCCGAGCAAAGCGATGGCCTTGCCGGATTCCTTTAATTCCTCTTCAGAATGACCCTTCATGGCTACGAATATGCCGCCGGTCCTCACAAAGGGCAGGCAGTATTCGCAAAGTACGGGGAGCGCGGCTACGGCCCTTGCCGTGGCGATGTCGTACTTTTCGCGGTACTTCTTGTTCCGTCCCGCGTCCTCGGCCCTGGAATGGATGAGGTCCACGTTTGAAAGCTCCAGTTCCCCGCAGACATCCTTGAGGAAACCCAGGCGTTTATTAAGGGAGTCCATAAGGGTGAGGCGAAGTTCCGGGAGTGCCACCTTGACGGGAATGCCCGGGAAGCCGGCGCCGGTGCCCACGTCGATAAGGGAGATATCCTTCCTCCCCTTTTTACCCTGTTCTTCACGTATATAGGGAACGATGGTCAGGGAATCCGTGAAATGACGCATGGCGATGCCCTGATCGTCCGTGATGTTGGTGAGGTTCATGACCTTGTTCCTCTCCCGGAGCATAACGGCGTACTTCCTGAACGCATTGATATTCTCCGCGGACAGGGGCACCTCGATCTCCCTGGTGGCACGGTCCAGGATCGGTATCAGTTCATCCTTGTCTTCTGTCATTCCTTTTTCCTCTTTCTCATCTCAAGATAGACCAGGAGCACGGAGATATCCGCGGGGGACACTCCCGATATCCTGGATGCCTGGCCCACGTTCACGGGTCTCATGGCATTCAGCTTCTGCCTCGCCTCTATCCTGAGGCCCTCTATCTTCTCGTAGTCCATATCCGAAGGGAGCACCTTGCTCTCCAGGAGGGCGAACTTCTCGATCTTCTCCCTTTCAAGCTTCAGGTAGCCCTCATATTTGATGTCCGTTTCCACGGAGCGCTTAACGTATTCCGGAAGTTCCTCCCTCTCGGGATCCACATCACTTAACATATCGTAGGTGACCCCGGGGCGCTTAAGCAGGTCCGCAAGGGACACACCCGAGGGGGGAAGGACGGAGCCCGCCTCCTCCAGGATCCTTTTAAGGGTATCCGAGGGACCGATATACCGGGAGGCAAGCCTTTCCTCCTCCCTTGCTATCGATCTCATCTTCTCTTCGAAAAGCCCGTATCTCTCATCGTCGATAAGTCCGATCTCGTGTCCGATGGGGGTAAGCCTCGCATCGGCGTTGTCCTGACGCAGGAAAAGCCTGTATTCGGCACGGGACGTCATCATCCTGTAGGGTTCCGAAGTTCCCTTGGTCACCAGGTCATCTATCAAAACTCCGATATATGCCTTGGAACGGTCAAGGATGATCTCCTCCCTTCCCAGGACCTTTAATGCGGCATTGATCCCGGCGACGATGCCCTGACCTGCCGCTTCCTCGTATCCGGAGGATCCGTTTATCTGTCCCGCGGTATAAAGTCCGGAGACCAGCTTGGATTCCAGTGTGGGCTTAAGGGACAGGGGATCCACCAGGTCGTATTCGATGGCGTAGGCACTCCTCTGGATGACCGCCTTTGAAAGACCCGGAAGGGATCTTACCATCTTGACCTGCACCTCCTCGGGAAGGGAGGTGGAAAAGCCCTGCAGATACATCTCGTTCGTTTCCCTTCCCATGGGTTCGATGAATATCTGGTGACGCTCCTTATCCTTGAAGCGCATGAACTTATCCTCGATGGAGGGGCAGTATCTCGGCCCGATGCCCGTTATTACCCCGCTGTAAAGGGGTGAACGGTCCATATTCTCGCTGATGACCTTCTTCGTCTCCTCGGTGGTCCAAACGGACCAGCAGGGGATCTGATCCTCCGGCACTCCGATGCCCCTCATCTCGTTATCGAAGGAGAAGGGAGGAATATCGTACTCGCCGTCCTGCCTGTTCATGGCGGTAAAATCAACGCTTGAGGAGTTAACCCTGACGGGAGTTCCCGTCTTGAACCTCAGGATGGGTATATCGTAGGAAGAAAGGGATGCCGAGAGTCCTTCGGACCTGGGAAGTCCGTCCGGGCCGCTCTCCGTTATCACCTCTCCCCTTATGGTCCTGGATTCCATATAAGTTCCGGAACAGATGACCACGGCCTTTGCTCCGTAGACGGCAAGGCTCGAGGTCATGACGCCCTCCACCCTTCCGTCCGAGACAAGGAGCTCCTTTATCTGTCCCTGGCGTATATCAAGTCCCGGGATCTTCTCCAGGGTATTCTTCATAACATCGGAATACATGTGACGGTCCATCTGAGCCCTGGGTGAATAAACGGCGGGGCCCTTGGATCTGTTCAGCATCCTCATCTGGATGGCACATCTGTCGGCAACCTTTCCCATGATGCCTCCCAGAGCATCTATCTCCCTTACGAGCTGGCCCTTGGCTGTTCCGCCGATACTGGGGTTGCAGGGAAGATTGGCGATGCTGTCCAGGTAAAGGGTAAAAAGGATCGTCTTAAGACCCAGGCGCGCACAGGCATGGGCGGCCTCGCAGCCCGCGTGTCCGGCACCCACGACTGCCACGTCGTAGTCCCCCGCGGAATATGCATGTTCCATCTTCAATGCTTCATTAATATCCATGGTCACTTACCGATGCAAAAATCAGAGAATATCGTATTAACGAGTTCCTGGGATACGGTCTTTCCCGTAACTTCTCCCAGATCGTCCAGTGCTGCTCTTATCACGGAGGAAGCGATATCGACACCGATGCCGTCCCTGATCACCGACTCCGACTGGCGGAGCTTAAGGGCAGCGGAGGAGATCGCCATGGCGTGTCTCCTGTTGATGACAGTGACGGGGCTCATGCCTCCTTTACGCTCGTAAAAGGCCTTTATCTCCCCCCGGATGATATCCACATCCTCGTCGGACAGGGCGGAACAGATCACCGTCCGCTCAATGCCGGAGGTCCTGGCACGCATCACCACATCATCGTAGAAGGGGTTGATGCCGATGTCAGACTTGGAAAAGACAAGTACCGTCTCGGTCTCGTCCTTGACGGAGGAGAGGAAATCCAGCTGTTCGTAGATGTCTTCCTTAATATCGTCGGGAGAGACCAGGAACATGCAAAGATCAGAAGCCGTTATGGTATCCATGGCTCTCCTGACTCCCATGGTCTCCACCACGTCATCGGTCTTCCTTATTCCCGCGGTATCGATGATCCTCACGGGGATGCCGTCAATATCGATATCCTGTTCCAGGGTATCCCTGGTGGTACCGGGGATGTCGGTGACGATGGCTCTCTCATAGCCCAGGAGTCTGTTGAGCATGGTGCTCTTGCCGCTG
>DNAE01000146.1:0-897 GCA_003543635.1 Clostridiales bacterium
GTTCACGTAAACCAGATCTCCACATGGGGCGACCAGGAGCTTGAGCGTCAGGCTGCAGAGGTCCTCGTTGACACATACAACTGCTGCGTTATCGCCCAGCACTGCGACAGTGCCCAGCCCCAGATCGTGGCAGAGGAGAAGGGTGTTTACGGATGCGGATATAACTCCGACATGTCCGAGCAGGCTCCCCTTGCACACCTTACGGCTCCCGTATGGAACTGGGATGTTTACTATCAGCTCGCCATAGAGACAGCCATGAACGGCGATGCTTCCTCCTTCTTCGGTACCGTAGGCAACTACTACGGCGGCCTTGCAGAGGGTATGGTGGATATTTCTCCCCTTTCTGCCAACTGCAGCCCCGAGACGGCAGATGCCATCGAGCTTGCAAGGGATCTTATGGTAAGCGGTGAGTGGGACGTATTCTCCGGCACACGTCTTTCCTTCAGCGGAACGGTGGATTCCGACGGCGGCGTCATCTGCACCCAGATCGCCGACGATCTTGTTACGAACGACGGAACAGTTATCGTGGAGGCCGGCGGACCTTCCGTTGACGACAGCGTCATCCAGGGTTCCATGAACTACTATGTACAGGGCGTAATCGCCGAATCATGATTCGTTTGAGGTGATGTTATGAGTGCTTCCGAGTTTGCCATTGAGCTTAAAAACATATCCAAGAGCTTTGGTAGCGTAAAAGCAAACATTAACATCAACCTTGCCCTTCGAAAAGGGGAGATAATGGCCCTTTTGGGGGAGAACGGATCCGGAAAAACGACACTTATGAACATGCTGTCGGGCATCTATATGCCCGACAGCGGTTCTATTTTCGTAGAGGGTAAGGAAGTTACCATCTCGTCCCCGGAGGATTCGGGGAGACTCGGCATCGGCATGGTGCATCAG
>DNAE01000146.1:935-6331 GCA_003543635.1 Clostridiales bacterium
GGCATGGTGCATCAGCACTTCAAGCTGGTGGACTGCATGAGCGCCGCCGACAACATACTCATAGGTAAGAAGGATAAGGGTAGTAAGTTCTTTCTCCGGAAAGACAGATATAAAGAGATAGAAAAGATAGCCGAGAGATTCGGCTTTGAGATAGATGCGACAAAGCTCGTCTCCAACATGGCGGTCTCCGAGAAGCAGACCCTGGAGATAATAAAGGTGCTCTACTACGGAGCCAAGACCATAATCCTGGACGAACCCACCGCGGTCCTGACGATCCAGGAGACCAGGAAGCTTTTCGACGTCCTCCGCAAGATGAAGGAGGAGGGCCATTCCATAATAATCATCACCCACAAGCTGAACGAGGTCATGGAGATATCCGACAGGGTAGCCGTGCTCCGCAAGGGTGAATATATAGGGACCGTGGAAACGAAGAACACCACCGAGAAGGAATTGACCGAACTCATGGTGGGAAGAAAGATAGACCTCAACATCGACAGACCGAAGATGGATAAGACCAAGCCTCTCCTTGAGATCAGGGATCTCACCGTGAAGAGCGACGAGGGCACCATCGCCGTGGACAAGATGAGTTTCTATATAAGGGGCGGCGAGGTCCTGGGTGTCGCCGGCATCGCGGGATCCGGTCAGAAGGAACTCTGTGAGGCGATCGCGGGACTCCGTAAGGCCGAGGGAGGCAAGATCATCCACAAGGGTGAGAATGTCGCGGGGCTCTCCGCCAAGAAGATCTTCGAGAAGGGAATAGCCATGAGCTTCATCCCCGAGGATCGACTGGGTATGGGACTTGCACCCTCCCTTTCCATAACTGATAACGTGATCCTTAAGAAGTACTCCGACGGAAAGGGCATATTCGTTGACCGTAAGAGCGGCAGGAAGGAAGCCGAGGAGATAATCAAGGAACTTGATATCGTGACCCCCTCCGCCGACACCCCCGTCAGAAGACTTTCCGGAGGTAATGTCCAGAAGGTGCTCCTGGGCCGTGAGATCAAGTCATCTCCCAATGTCCTCATCACCGCCTATCCCGTAAGGGGCCTGGATATCAATTCCTCTTACATGATCTATAACACCATAAACGAGCAGAAGAAAAAAGGCGTCGGTGTCCTGTTCGTGGGAGAGGACCTGGATGTTATGCTGGCCCTCTGCGATAAGATAATGGTAATGTGCAGGGGCGCTCTCATGGGCGTCGTCCGTACCGATCACACCAACAAGGAAGAGATCGGACTCATGATGACGGGTTCGCTCAACAAGGTCGTTTTGAATGACGGTAAGATAGCGGGTATCGCAAGGGACTCCAACCTCACGGAGGAGGAGTGGGAACAGGCAAGGACGATAGCCGATTCGGAGGGTGATAATGAGTAAGCTTCATCTGGTAAGGCGGACGGACCTGCCGTTCTTCAAAAAGGTCCTGTTATATGTCCTCAGCATAGTCCTGTCGCTCTGCATAGGCGCGGTACTCCTGGCGGCCCTGGGGATCGACCCCGTGGCCTACTATAAGAATATGCTGACCATAGGTCTTCTCGGAAATAAGTATCCGGGAAAGAGTATCGAGGGATTCCTTAAGATATTCGTACCGTTGCTCATAGTTTCCCTGGCGCTGGCCCTGTCCTTCCGGATGAAGTTCTGGAATGTCGGAGGTGAGGGTGAGTTTATCGCAGGTGCCATCATGGCCGCCTGGGTCGCCTTTAAGTTCGGGGATCTTCCCACCCCGGTGGTGATCCTCATGATGTCCCTTTCCGCCGCCCTGGCATCGGGTATCATCGGTCTTGCCGTTGCCTGGCTCAAGATCAAGTTCAACACCAACGAGACCCTTGTCACCCTCATGATCAACTACATAATGCTCTATGTCATAAGATATCTCGGCGAGACGAAGGCCGACTGGAACTTCTTCCTGAGGGAGGATTCCGAGAGACCCATCTTCGGTAAGTTCCCGGATAATGCCACCATGCCCGCCATAAAGATCGGAAACTTCAATCTGCTCTATACGGTGCCCGTCGCCGCGATCATCGCCGTGATCATCTATTTCTACTTGAAGAAGACAAAGCAGGGATATGAGATAGCCGTAGTCGGAGACAGCAGCGATACCGCAAGATATGCTGGCATCAACGTTAAGAAGGTCATACTGAGGACCATGTTCATCTCCGCGGCTCTGGTGGGTCTTGCAGGTGCCTTCACCGCATCCTCCTCAGCTACCATATCCTCTTCGATAACGAATAATGTGGGATGGACGGGTGTCATCGTCGCCTGGCTCGCCAAGCTGTCGACCCCGGGCATCGCCATCGCATCCTTCCTGATATCCATCCTTCAGTACGGATGTCAGGCTGCGGCAACTTCCTATCCGGCCATTGACCGTAACTATGCGGATCTCCTTCAGGGCTTGATCCTGTTCTCTATCCTGGCCGCGGATTTCTTCATCAACTTCAAGATAGCGAAGAAAAAGAAGGAGGATAAATATGCTTGATGTAATAACTCTCTTCATCTTCAATATCGTCATATACAGCATCCCGCTCCTTTACGGTACGACGGGTGAGATCATAACCGAGAAATCGGGAAGCCTTAACCTGGGCGTAGAGGGAATCATGGCCATCGGTGCCGTATTCGGATATCTTGCCGGATGCAGAGCCGATTCCTTCCCCCTGGCAGTACTGGTGAGCTTTCTTACCGCTGCCGCCGTGGGAATGATCTTCTCGCTTTTCACGGTGACGCTACAGGCAAACCAGAACGTCACGGGCCTTACCATAACCACCTTCGGTGTTGCCATGTATTTCTTCATCGGCAACGGTCTCGGACAGGACTGGCCCGTCTATAAGGCATCTGAAAACCTTGTTAAGGGCTTTTCCAATATCAACATACCGCTGCTTTCGAAGATCCCAGTTATCGGAAAGGCATTCTTCTCCCATAACATCCTGGTCTATCTGGCGGTGATCATCTCCGTCGTCGTTTGGATCTACTTCGAGAAGACGACACCGGGCCTCAGGCTCCGTGCCATAGGCGAGAATCCCGGTGCCGCGGATTCCATGGGCGTAAAGGTGACTCTCTACAAGTACATCCACGTTATGCTGGGATCCGGAATAATGGGTATCGGCGGACTTTACATGGGTCTTAACATGGGCGGTACCTTCGAGGGATCCAACTGCTGGATCAACGGTTACGGATGGATCGCCATAGCCCTCGTCATCTTCGCGAACTGGAGCACCGCAAGGGCCATATTCGGAACCTTCGTATTCGGTTTCTTCAATACCCTCAGGGTATATAACACGCCCCTGTCGACCACATTCCCGAGAGCTTTGGGATGGCTGTCCAAGATCCCGGCGCAGTTCTTCTCGGCACTGCCCTTCATCATCACTCTCTTAGTCCTCATAATCGATTCCGTAAGGAAGGATAAGAAGAGTAACGAGCCTGCTGCCAAGGGACTTAACTATTATCGAGAAGACCGCTGACAGGTTAACCGTTTACTGTTTGTTTACAGCGCTTCGTTGTTCATGGTTGTTATAATCCACAATATAAGATGCGGATCAGGTGCATCACGGTAAGAGTCAAAGAGTTATTGAAGATGTATCTGGGACCTTTCTCCTTGTCGTAGGGTTCGACCTTCATGATGTAACCCGTGGGCTGGTGGGGATCGCAGTTGTATTTGGACTTAGCCGTGGACCTGAAGGCCCTTGAATCCGGTCAGGAAGGCTTCGCAGTTCATGTCGTAGAGTTCATCCATGTCCTGAACCTTCTTCCACATCAGTTCCCGCTCCTCCTTCGGGTATTGTACTACAAATGATTAGCTATTGCTAACCTATAGGTGTATAATCCCATGAGAAAGCAAAAGGGAGATACCATATGAACTTTAACGATAAAGCGGAAAAGACCATGAAGGGGAAGACCTTCATAGAAGGAGAGATCAAGAGACGTCTGTCCCCGGAGATGAGCTCCAAGGTATGGAGGGATGCGACCTTAAGGCTTGCCCGGATGTATGAGGAGCATCAGGGACTTTCCAAGGGAGTCGCCTTCCATACGAACAAATTCATTTTTCCCGCGGCCGCCATATATCTGTCCCTTAAGGAGTATGCTCCCGATGAGGCTTATGACATATTGAAGTTCACCATGAAGGCCAAGTCCGAGAGTATGGGCTGTTCCATTGCGAAGATGACGAGGATCCCCGGATTCAAGCGGTTCTTCCTTTTTATGTGGGACAAGATCAGCCACAGCATGTTCAGTGAGAAGTCCGGATTCAAGAATGTCTTCTATCCGAAGAAGAAGGGCGAGTTCAGGATGGACATCACGGAGTGCCCCTACCATAAGTATCTGAAGGAGGCGGGGTGTCCCGAGATAAATATCCTGTTCTGCGAGAATGATGTATACCAGTACGGCAACCTCCCGGGTTTGAAGTTCGTGAGAACGAAGACCATCGGTGCCGGTGATGAGTTGTGCGATTTTAAGATGGAATTGTACCATTAATGACTCTTCCTCCGTGATACCATGGGGTCACAACAGGAAAGGAGGAAAGAGCCATGAAAGGTTTTCACATCACGATCACGGGTACCGGATACAGATTCGGGAACGAATTCCTGAAGGAGGGTACCAAGGTCAAGCTCATCAAAGAGCCCGATAACAAGTATGATAATGAAGCCATAAGGGTTGAGCTCTCTCCGCTGGGTACGATCGGATACGTGGCTAACAGCTGCAAGACGGTTGCCGGAACATGCGCAAGTGCCGGAAGGCTCTACGATAAGATCGGCAAGAAGGCAAACGCCAAGATCGAGATGATCATCCCCGGCGGCGCCATCGCATATGTAAAGTTTGATTAAGTTCATTTTTTGTACCTTCTGGCAGGAACGCCGTGACCGGGTCGCGGCGTTTTTGCTTTCCCGTATTGAATAACGGGAGGAGGCGTGCTATCATCTGAATATAGCAAACAAATGTTCTACCAGGAGAGCGCATGAGGACTATCCTTCATTCCGACATGAATAACTGTTATGCCAGTATCGAGCTGCTCCACCGCCCGGAACTGCGGGGAATGCCCCTTGCCGTGGGCGGGGACCCGGAGGCCCGCCACGGGATAGTCCTTGCCAAGGACCAGATCGCCAAGAAGGCGGGGGTCAAGACGGGGATGGCCCTTTGGGAGGCAAGGCAGGTCTGCCCGGATATAGTCTTCGTTCCGCCGCGCATGGATCTTTACCTTCGTTTCTCAAAGCTTGCCCATAACATATATGCCGACTATACGGATCAGCAGGAGGCCTTCGGTGTGGACGAGTCCTGGCTGGATGTTACGGGGAGCAATGTCTTCGGGGGTGACGGCTTTCTCATTGCCGAGGATATAAGGCGGCGTTTTAAGAACGAACTCGGGGTGACGGTGAGCGTCGGGGTGTCCTGGAACAAGATCTTTGCCAAGT
>DNAE01000146.1:6382-9016 GCA_003543635.1 Clostridiales bacterium
AGATCTTTGCCAAGTTCGGCTCCGACTACAAAAAGCCCGATGCGGTGACGGTGATAGACCGGGACAACTATAAGAGGATAGTCTGGGAAAGTCCCGTGGATGATCTCCTCTATGTGGGCAGGGCCACGGGCAGGAAGCTGCGGAAGGTCGGGATCAGGACCATAGGTGATCTTGCCCTGACGCCCGCCTCCTACCTTAACGACCTTCTGGGGAAGATGGGGACTGTCCTTTCCTTCTTTGCCCGGGGGGAGGATCAGACGCCGGTCATGGGGGACCATATAGATGCGCCGATAAAGAGCATCGGCAACAGTACCACCACTCCCAGGGACCTGGTCTGCGGGGAGGATGTGAAGATCATAATCTTCCTCCTCTCGGAGAGCGTCTCCGCAAGGCTCAGGGAGCACGGATTCAAGTGCAATATGGTGCAGATATCCGTGAGGGATAACGAGCTCATGAGATATGAGAAACAGATGAAGATACCTCTGCCCACGGACATAACCGATGAGATCGGGGCATACGCTATGGAACTTTTTAACGGAAGCTACAACTGGCGCCGTCCCATAAGGAGCATCGGAGTGAGGGCGGGGGACCTGGTGAGTTCCTGTACGCCGTACCAGCCGGATATCTTCACCGACCAGGTGCAGAGGGACAAAAGACACAGGATCGACCTGGCGGTGGATGACCTTCGCCGGCGATTCGGATACGACAGCATCAAGAGGGGGATCATGCTCCTGGATAAAGATCTGTCGGGATTAAATGCCAAGGAGGACAATACGGTCCATCCCCACGGCTATTTTGAAAAGGGAAACTATGCAGGATAGAAGAAGGAAAGAATATGTCAAAGTGTGTGCGGTATTTACCCCCGACGGCAGGATAATACCGGAGGAGATAACCCTGGAGGACGGAAGGTCCTATCACATCGATAAGATAACGGATGTGAGAAGGGCCGCCTCTCTTAAGGCCGGGGGCGCCGGTATCAGATATACCTGCAGGATAACGGGCAGGGACTGCTATATCTTCTACGAGGAAAATAACAGATGGTTCGTTGAGATGAAGGTGTCTTGACAGGGTAGTTAGCTGGTGCTAACATACATGTGGCCAAAATGAATAAATGGTCACAAAGGAGTATGACATGCCGAAGAGAGTTATCCCGGAAGAAGAGCGCAACAGCATCAAACTCACCATGCTGGAGGCGGGATTCCCGCTGCTCAAGGAGTACGGGATGACCCATACCACCGTATCGAAGCTCACGGAGGCCGCAGGGATCGCCAAGGGTACCTTCTATCATTTCTGGAAGAACAAAGAGGAGTACATGACCGACCTTATCTCCTACCACAGGAAGAAGATGATCCCCCTTTATATCGACGGGGATGTCCTGGCGGGGAAAAGAAAGGTGGGGAGGGATGAAGTCAAGAGATTCCTCCTGGCCATGATAGACGAGGAAGTGAGTATCTACGCCCACATGACCCTTGAAGACGAAGCGAAGCTTATAAGGCAAACGGATGCATTCCTTCCGGATCCCGTAAAGGAGAGTGCCATAGCCGTAAATCTGCTGGATCATGTGGAGGGCGTGCGGGAGGATGCGGATCTGCCCCTTATCGCCAACATGATAAAGATATTCGTGATCGCCGCGGAATCCCGGGAGGAGCTTCAGGAAGAGGCCTACGGGCGGACGGTGGATACCCTGGCTGAGTCGATCCTCGATCTGATATTCGAGTAAAGGAGATATTGACGATGATAAAGATCAAACTTACTGATAAGGGATTTTACGGATGCTTCTGGCCGGTGGAGGGTTCCTCCTGCGCCATGATCGCCATGATCGGCGACGACTGCGAGGATCATCTTGCCAAAGCGGCGGTCAAGTGGTTCCAAAAGAATTTCAAGATCAATGTGATGACCCTTTCCCCGGAACATAAAAACTACGGTCACAGCAATATACCCGTAGAAAGGATCGGCGCTGCCATGGACTACATGAAGGCGCGGGGAATAGATAAGTTCGGTATCGCCGGGGCATCCACCACCGGTATGTTCTCCCTGGTGGCGGCATCCTATTATCCCGAGATCACCCTCACCATTGCCATGTCGGCAAGCGACTTCGTCATGGAGGGTTTCCACAGGGGGAAAAGGGACGGATACGTCGAGTGGCCCGGAGAGGGGGAATCAACCTTATCCTGGCAGGGAAAGCCCCTTCCTTATCTGCCCTATGCATACCGCCATCCCGAATACGGACGGAGGATAAAGGAGGAGGCAAAGGAAGGCGGCGACATGGCTGCGGCCAGGAAGATGTTCGACGAATCGGAAAGGCTCCATCCCCTGAGGGAAGAAGAGAAGATAAAGGTGGAGAACATAAAGGGAAGGCTCCTTCTCATCGGTGCCGAAGACGATGTACTGTGGGATACGGTGCGTTACATGAGGCGTATGGAGGAGCGTCTTTCCCGCCTGCCCCACGACTGTGAGTTGGAGATGCTGGCATACGAACACGGCACCCATTTCGTTTTCCCCGAGGGGCTTATCAGGGAGATCCTTCCCCTGGGAGGCGATCTCATGACAAGGCTCTTCAAGGCGGGAAGGGATTTCCCACGGGAATGTAAAGCCACAAGGATAGATATAGAGAAGAAGGTTACGGGGGCAATA
>DNAE01000136.1:0-2077 GCA_003543635.1 Clostridiales bacterium
TTAATTACAAAGATCACTGCAGCAGTTCTCACATTATCCCTTGCAGGCTCATTTGCCGCATGCTCGAAGGAGGATGCCGCTGAAGCGGAGAATACGGTAATCAGAGTAGGAGCCAACATCACTCCCCATGCGGAGATACTTGAGCAGGCAAAGCCCCTCCTCGAGGAAAAGGGCATCACATTGGAGATCGTGCAGATCGAGGATTCGGTCACACCCAACACGGGAGTCATTGAGGGAAGCCTCGATGCAAACTACTTCCAGCACGTACCTTACCTCGACCAGTTCAACCTGGAAAACGGTTCCGATCTCGTCTCCATCGGCGCGATCCACTACGAACCCTTCGGCATCTATGCAGGCCGTGTGGATGATCTGGATGCACTTCCCGACGGAGCCCTCGTGGCGGTGCCTAATAATGTTACAAACGAAGCAAGGGCGCTGCTTTTGCTGGAGCAGGAGGGTCTTCTCACCCTTACCGATGATGCGGGTATCAATGCCACTTTGGAGGACATTGTGGACAACCCCAAGAACATCGAGTTCATTGAGATCGCACCCGAGCAGCTGGTGGCCTCTCTTCCCGATGTGGACATCGCCGTCATCAACGGTAACTATGCCATCGAGGGCGGACTTCACGTGAGCGGAGCTCTTGCTGTTGAGGCTAACGACGGACTTGCCGCACAGACATACGGAAACATCATCGCAACATCTCCCGATAAGGCAGACGATCCCGCTCTTGCAACTCTTGTTGAGGTGCTTCAGGGACCCGAGATCGCAGAGTATATCAACAATACCTACGACGGAGCAGTTGTCCCCCTTAACTGACGGAGGCGTGAAATGATCGGTTTTCAATACTATAACCCGGCTAAGATCATATTCGGTGAGGGGAGCGTGAAGGAGCTTCCCCGCCTCCTCTCCGAATATAAGGCTAGTTCCCTTCTTCTGGTCTATAGCGGAGAGTTCGTTAAGACCCTGGGTATATACGATCAGATAAAGGATGCCGCAAAGGAACTGGGCATCAGGTTCTCGGAGAACGGGAACGTGGTACCCAACCCGAGCATAGAACTGGTCAGGGAACTGGTTGCCCAGGGCAAAAGAGACGATGTGGATCTCGTACTTGCCGTGGGAGGAGGCAGCTCCATAGATACCGCCAAGGCTGTGGCCCTGGGCATACCCTACGAGGGCGACGTCTGGGATTTCTTCAGCAAGGGGATCTTACCCGAGAAGGTATTAAACATCGGTGTCATCGCCACCACCGCCAGCAGCGGATCGGAGACCTCCAATGCGGCGATCCTCTCCTCCGGAGACAGGAAACTGGGATTTGAGGACGACAGGATCATTCCGAAGTTCTCGATCATCGATCCCTCCTATACCACGGGACTTCCCCTTTATCAGACGAACGTGGGTATCGCGGATGTGTTGTCCCATCTTCTTGAAAGGTATTTCTCAGACGAGAAGAATTCCGATACCACCGACTACCTGATAGAGGGTGCCATCAGGGCTCTGCTCATCAACGCCGACAGGATCTCGGAGGATCCCGGGAACATCAATGCAAGGGCGGAGATCTCCTGGCTTGCCGTGGTGGCCCACAACAACTTCCTGGATGCGGGAAGATCCGCGGACTGGGGATCCCACAGGATCGAACACGAATTGTCGGCCCAGTACGGCATAACCCACGGAGAGGGAATGGCGGTGGTCTTCACCGCCTGGACGAAGTATATGGCGGAGGTAAAACCCTGGAGACTTGCTCTCCTTGCCACCCGGGTATTCGGAGCGGATGCCTACGACCGCAATGAGAGGGAACGGGCTTTGTTCCTGTCAGCGGAACTTGAAAGGTTCTTCAAAAAACTTGGCCTTAAGACGACGCTCGGGGAACTTGGTATAGACGATTCGAGATTCGATCTGATGGCGGAACATGCAACGGCCGGAGGGCCTGTAGGACACTACGTAAAACTCGATAAAGAAAGATTCAAAGAGATCTTAAAGATCGCACTTTAAAAACGAAAGGAGAAACAAACATGGCAAGGATCAAACTTGTTGAACAGAACGAAGCAAAGGGCGCAGAGAAGGAGCGCTACGATGA
>DNAE01000136.1:2234-5134 GCA_003543635.1 Clostridiales bacterium
GTAGAGGTCATCGGAGAAAAGGATGCCATCCTCTACGCCCATGCCATCTCCACCACGAACTCTTGCCGTTTATGCTCCCTTTTCTTCATCAGCGACGTTAAGGGCTTGGGACTCGATCCCGCGAACCTGGTATATGACGAGCGCGAGCAGCTCCTTACGGATCTCGGTGAGGCTATCGTTAAGGATCCCACATCGGTTTCCGATGAGCTTTTTGAGAAGCTCCGCAAGTTCTTTAACGATCAGGAGCTTGTGGTCATCGTCGGCTTCGCAGGTCAGATGATCGCCACGAACAATTTCAATTCCGTGTTCCATATTGACGTTGATAAGCGTCTTCTTCCCATCGTGGACGAATTCAAGCCCGCGACATGGAGAGACGGCATTAAGAAATGATATGAATAACATTTTGGCTTTCGGCGATTCGAATACGTGGGGCCTCATCCCGGGATCCCATCCCTTGAGAAGATTCGACAGGGAGAACAGATGGACGGGGATCCTGGAGGGAAAGCTTTCCGGGACCCGCATCATCGAAGAGGGTCTGTGCGGCAGGACCACGGTATTCGAAGACGCTTTAAGGCCGGGGAGGAAGGGCGTTGATTCCCTTCCTTTTCTTCTTGAAAGCCAAAGTCCCCTGGACGGTCTGATAATGATGCTGGGCACCAACGATTGTAAGGCTGTCTATAAGACATCCCCCTACATAATCGGCAAGGGATTGGAGCGGTGCCTGGATGCCGCGGAAAGAGTGCTCCCTCCGGAGAAGATCCTGGTGGTCTCTCCGATCCTCCTAGGCCCCGATGTCTTCGACCCCCAAAAGGATCCCGAGTTCGACAAAAGATCCGTGGAGGTGGCAAAAGGTCTTAAGGAAGTCTATGGTCAGATAGCGGAAAGAAGGGGTATGCCCTTCCTGGCAGCCTCTGATCACGCAAAGGCCGACATAAGGGACGACGAGCATCTTAACGAAGAAGGGCACCTGGCCCTTGCAGATGCCATATTAGGGAAGATCAGGAACGTGTGGTCCTGTTCCTGATCAGGCGCAGGGAGAAAGCGGTGATCCAGTTCGTGATCACGATGAAAAGGAATATCAGTGCCCCGGCCATATAACCCCAGTTGAGGAAACCGTACCAGTCGTTGGAAGAGGGCCACTCCCCGATCCCGTTTACCAGGATGTTGATCACGTAGAATGTCCCGTAGACGAGCGAGAACAGGGCAGCGATGAAAGTATCCCTTAAGGGGATCTTACCGGGTATTTCCGTGACGAAGAATTCCCCCAGGGCGAGGAGCGGGATGATCAGGTGGAAGATGAGGTTCGCCCCTTTATACATGTTGAGGTCCGGATACGCCGGTGCAAGGAAGAAGGCGATGACCGCAAAGGTCAGGAATACCGCCGATACGGAGGTAAGCCTTAAGGCGGAGGGCATGGTTTTTCTCGATATCAGCGTCAGAAACGATACCGCGATGCAGAAGATGTTTGAGAGCACCGTGAAGTATTTCAGGTTCGCGAGGCCTTTGGTCAGCAGTACGCCGTCCTCGTCAGCCGTGAAAAAGGTCAGATATATGCCGATGACCCCCAGGAGGAGGATAAGGATATTCAAAGCCGCTGACAGTACTTTTCTCATGTTCATATTATATACGATAGTGTTATAATCTTTCTGAATTTAAGTTCGGGAAAGGTTTTATGAAGGACAAGAAGACTGCCGGTAAGAATATGGGAGGAAAGATACGGCTTATTGCCGTAGGGATCTATTCCGTCCTTATCCTGGGGATCTTGGGTTTCCTCGCCTTTTCCGTTATTGCAGGTAAGAAGGGTCCGGATCTTCCCGGGGAACCCATGGCTCTTTCCGAATACTGCGGCGATACCGGAGTATCCGGATTTGACAGCGTGGACAACTTCCGCACCGCAACTTCCCTTGAACAGGAGAACGGCATATATATCGATCTCAAGGGGGATGACCTTGATCTCCTCTACGATTACGATGCCCACGATTACGGTACATTAAGATCCACCGCCTACTACAAGTCCATGGTAAAGGACGCGGAGTATACTGACGAGCTCGTCGTCATTGAGTCGGATATGGAATCCGAGGACGTGGCAAGGGTCTTCTACGAGCAGCGGAACGAGGAGTTCGATTACTATGCGGACGGCACCTCGGGGGGCATCATCTGGGCCAGATATAGCGGTGAGGATGAGGATACGACCTATTCTCTCTACAGGGGATGCTCCGTAAACGAGGACAACGATGTGCTCAATACATACAGGGCGGTCTACTATAAGGGAGATCACGCCGTTATCATAATCGCGGCCTGGCAGAATGAGGACTTCACGAAGAACCTTAACGACGTTTGCGATATCCTGGATCTGGCAAGCCCCACGAAGCTCAAGATCAACGGAGCATATCTTCCTTCGCCTCCGCCCCCGTCGACCCTGGTCCCCATCCCGAGTCCCAACGTTCCCGCGGATCCCACCAACGCCATGATCCATCACTTCTATAATGCGATCCTGCTCCGTTATGCGGATGAGTCGGGTATGGAGTACTACAAGGAACGTGTCATCGAAGATAAGGGCGATCCTTCCATCGTCGTATATGCGCTCTTTGACAGTGAAGAGTTCGATACCAGGGAGCTGTCGGACGAGGAGTACATCCAAGTGGCTTATAATGCCATCCTGTACAGGAATCCGGAGGACGAGGAAGTCGAATACTACATGGAGCTCTTAAACAACGAGGAGGACGATGTGGACTTTGACAGGGATGATATCCTGGACGACCTCTTCGACACTGAGGAGTGGGCGGAGATACTGGAGAACAGCGGCATCAGACAGTACATCGTCAGCTACGTTAACCCCTTCTCCTGAGAACATATAATTTATATCCCAAATGAAAAGAATATTTTCTTGACTTGACGGG
>DNAE01000143.1 GCA_003543635.1 Clostridiales bacterium
GATAAAGACCGAAGTTGATACTGCCTACACGGCAGAACAGCTGGCGATGTATAAGGAGATAAGGACGGATCTCCTTGGATCCTTTGAAGCGGGGAGGGTCCGTCAGTATATCGTTGTGCTGGTCTTCTGGGCGGTGGTCCTGGTATCAGGTTATGTTGCCCTGTTTATCTTCTACGAGCAGTTCCTGAAACCCGTCAGGGCGATGCAGGAACACGCCGCCGATATCGCCCGGGGCAATCTGGATGTCACGCTCCCCATGACGAAGAACGACCTTTTCGGAGGGTTTACCGAGAGCTTCGATCTCATGAGGGAGGAGCTTCGGGAATCCCGCAAGAGGGAGATGGAATCCGTCAAGGCGAAGGAGGAGATGGTGGCTGAATTATCCCACGATCTCAAGACCCCCGTGGCCACCATAACGGCCACCTGCGAAGTCCTGGACATGAAGTACCGCAAGAGGCTTCAAAGCGGCACAGAAGAGGAGAAAAGGGACGCGGAAGACACCATCGAGAAGATCGGCTACATCATGGAGAAGGGGAACGTTATAAACGGCATAACCGATAACCTTTTCCGCGCCACCATTGACGGAAACGAAGAGATAAAGGTGAACGTGGAGGAGATTCCCTCCGGTGAGATAAGGGCCTTCTTCGATAACTACGACGAGTATGTGAATATCATCGTCGAGAACGAGATGCCCGAATGCCTGGTCCTGGCGGATAAGCTTCGTATGGAGCAGGTCATCGATAACATAATAGGCAATTCGGTGAAGTACGCGGGAAGCGATATCCGCGTGCGCTTTGAAAGGACGGAGAAGGACGCCGGGAATAACAGCTTCATCAAGATAACCATAAGGGATGAAGGCAAGGGCGTCGATCCCGAAGACCTCCCCTTGATAACGGAGAAATTCAAGCGCGGAAAAAACTCCACCGATAAATCGGGTTACGGCTTGGGCCTCTGGCTCGTTAAATACTATATGGAGAAACAAGGGGGCGGAATGGAGTACTATAACGACAACGGATTCGTCGTGGAGCTCCTGGTCCGCAGGGTCTGATCATCTCCAGGAAACGTTTGACTTTAATACCTTGACGGGAAGGCCGGTGTAAAGGGCGTTCTCCTCCGTAAGCACACCTTTGATGACGGAACCCGATGCTATGACGGAACCTTTCGGTATAACAGTTCCCTTATGTACCGTGACATTGCTGGTTATCCAGCAGGATTGTCCGATCGCAACCTCCCCATCGGGATTGGAGACCTTTCCGTCCGTCAGGAGCTCATGCATATCCGTATCCATTATCTGGGTGCCCCAGGATATCATGGTGCCGTCTCCGATGGAGATCTTCTTGCTTGCCACGAGGTGACACTCGGAGGTGATCATGACATTGCTGCCCACTTCCAGCACGCCGTTCTTGTTTACGCAGATCTGGCACTTGCCCCCGATGGTGGCAGGACCCTTGAAGATGACGGTGCCCGGGATCTCCACGGAGGTTCCGTCCTTAAGGCATGTTCCCGCGCCACCTATGCCGATCCTCACCGAGAATCTTCTGAGGGGCGCGTCCAAAACGAACTTTCCTGACAGGTCCATAAGCTTCGTATACCGTGAGACCAGGAAGGGAAGCTTTAAGGCCTCCTTGAAGGGAAGGACCTTCAGGTTGAAATATATAGTCTTGGGAAGTGATGTGAGTTTTAAAAGTGTCGTATTCATGGGATTAGTATACACATTCGAAAAAGGGATTGACAAGGGCGCATAAAGGGAATACTATAAACATGTTTATATAAACGCATTTACATTATCGGAGGGACCATGGGAAGAAAAGCAACGGTAACGAAGGAGAAGATCCTGGAAACAGGCTTTGACATGATCGAGGAGAGCGGCTACCAGTCCGTCAACATCAAGACCCTGGCGGCGAAGGTGGGATGCTCCACCCAGCCCATATCCTGGCACTTCGGCAATATGGGGGAGCTTAGAAAAGAGCTTTTCCGCTACTGCGAGGAAAGGATGTGGGGAGGTATCGAAGAGAGGTTTGACATGAACGAACCCGTGTCCGCCTTTTTCGAGACGGGAAAGAACTTCATAAGTATCGCGGCGGAACACAAGAACCTCTTCCGTTTCCTTTATGTGGATGATCCCGGGAGTGTTTTGGGGGGCGACAAGAGCCTCATCGATTCCCTGGGGGACTCGCGGATCATCAGCACGATGGCCAAGCACTACGGCAGGAGGCAGGAGGAGATGAGAAGGGTCATCACCGACGTGGTCATCTACACCTTCGGAGTGGCGATGCTCCTCACCTGGACCCACTCCGGTCTTACGAAGGACGATGCCTTCGCCATGATCTATAACGAGGGCAGGGAGAGATTTAAAGCTATGGGAATAGAGATAGGAGAAATGAAATGATACTTATCGTAAACACAACGACTGATCTTGACATAACCGGGAAGATCAGATCAGAACTGGACAAGAAGGGAACCGACTTTTGCATAATGGAAGCCGGGGAGAAGAAGATCGGTCACTGCATCGGCTGCAACTACTGCTGGCTCAAGGACCCGGGAGTGTGCACCGTTAAGGACGACATGGAGGAGATCTTAAGGAAGGCCGTTATATCCGACCAGATCTGGGTGATAACGGATTCCGTTCTGGATTTTGTCAGCCCGAAGGCTAAGAATGTCGTGGATAGACTGATCCCCCTGGCCACCATGTACCTCAAGTTCGAGGGCAACCAGATGAGGCACGTACTGAGATACGGAAAGGGACTGGACTTTGGCGTGATAGTTAAGGATGTCGTCGACATGGAATATATGGGATGGTGGTCCGAGAGGGTCGCCGTAAACTTCGGAGGCAAGTCTAAGGGTGCCTTCAGAACTGAGGAAACGGAGGAAGCTGTACGATGCATGTGCTCATAATAAACGGAAGTCCCAGGATACAGAAACTCAGCAACACGGACAAGATAATCCATAGTCTCATCAAGGGAATGGAGCAGGAGGATAAGGATCTCACCTACGAGCTTTATTCCGTCTCCGACAGGAAGCAGTGGAAGGATGCCCGGGAAGCCTTTGCCAGGAACGACGAGATCCTGATCGCTCTTCCCCTTTATGTGGAATGTATCCCGGGTCTTCTTCTGGAGTTCCTTTCCACATTGGATAAAAAAGAGAAAGGCAGGATCTCCTTTGTTCTTCAGAGCGGCTTTGCTGAGGCAAGCCAGCTTCGTTGCGGCGAAGGATATCTCAAGAGGCTTCCCGCCATGCTGGGATGCGAATACGGCGGCACCCTTATAAGAGGCGATAACTTCAGTATCAGGTTCAACACGGCGGAGAACAACGAGAAGATCCTTACTCCCTACGAGAAGATGGGCGCCTCCTACATAAGAAACAACGGATTCGAAAGCGACGAGGCGAAGGCCTTCGCGGGCCCGGAGTACTTCCCCCGCCACATAAGGATCATCTTAAGATTCGTATTCTCGGTCTTCGTGTCGAAGGTCTTTAACAAGACGGCAAAAGGCCTGGGTTGCACGAAGCCCTTGGACTATCGCCCCTACTGATAAAAACAGAGAAACTTTTGTGCCTCCTTTACGTCTTATATAATGAAGACGCGAAGGAGGTACTTTCATGAAGAGAATATTCGCAATGTTCCTGGTCCTTGCCTGTCTTTGTTCCTGTACGGAAAAGACTGAAGTGACGAGGGAAACGACAAAGGAAACCACCGAAGAGACCTCTGAAACGACAACTTCCGATGTGGTCGTCATCGACATGGTGGGAGGCTGGGAAATAGGAAGCTACGATATAAACGGCAATAACGAGCCGGTCTTTACGGCGGCTACGGAAGACCTTACCGATGTCACCCTGACACCCGCTCTTTATCTCGGAAGCCAGCTCGTTGCGGGCACCAACCACTGCTTTCTGGCCCATGCCGCGGAACCCGACGGTCTTACATACTGGGCGGCGGTCTATATCTACGAGGACCTTTCCGGCAACTGCGAATTAACGAAGCTCGTACCCATCGATATCGATGCTGATTCCGACGGACCCCAGATCCCCGCGGAGGACTTCTCGAAGCCCTACAACTGGAATATCCCCGATACGGCCGATCTTCAGGCGGAGAAACTTAATATGTATCTTGATGCCACGGAGGCCATATGCTTTGAATGTGTGGTAGATCCCGTCGCATATCTTGGATCGAACGGAGATGATCACTGCTTCCTGGAGTACTGCACTCCCGTGGATCCCGCCTACGGTCCCTTCTGGTCCGTCACCCACATTTTGGAATACGAAGACGGCAGCCTTGAATATATCGGCGGCAAGACACTGGATATCGGATACTTAAATTAATCCGGCCAATAAATTCAGGGCAGTCTCATGGAGGCTGCCCTGATAAGTGAGGGGAATATGGGATCATCTTCTGATGATCAAAGTAGAATCTTTACCGTTAAGCTCGATTACGTTTACCGTATCCTCGCTCTGCTCCTCATCGCATAAGATGGAGTTGTTCTTTCCTTCGCAGACCACCTTGAAGGCCATGGAAGGGGAGAGGATGAGTTCCGCCTGACCTCCCACCATATTGATGTCGATGGGACCTGTCACATCCTGAAGTTCGATAAGGATCTTGCCCTTGGCGTCGATCTGAAGTTTCTTAAATGAGATGTTACTGAGCTTGAGGTTGGCATCCGTGATGTTAAGCTCCACGTCCTCCGCGTCCTTGGGGATACCGATGCGGCACTTCGAAGCTTCGTAGATATCCATGTCGACGCTGTTCCTGTCGGAGTCGAGCTTCGAATCGGAGGGAACAACGATGGTATCGTCTTGTGTTCCGAATAACTCTATCTCTCTGCTTCTCTTTATCTTGATGTCGTAGTCTTTCATTTCCGGTTCCTCTCTTTCCTTGATGGTTTCATCTTACCATTGAAAGACGAGTCATACTTGAACAGGGACTTAAGTATTCCTTAAAAATGTATTAATTCCGGAAAAGACGGCAATCCTGCGGCAAAACCGTAAAACTGCAACAGGGGATTTCGCAGGATCGTATTAGTTATAACTACGGATAAGGGAGGATAGATATCCATGAAAAGATTTAAAAGGACCGTCACAATGCTTCTTGCCGCATCGCTTCTGATGTGCGCCGCCTGCGGTCATAAGAACGTGGCCGAGGAAGAGACGGTAACGTCCCAAAGCGAAGCCCCCACGGTAAGTTCTGAGACCAACACCACAACGGAAAGCACAGCTGATATCCCGGAACAAGACAACGGCAGGTCCACCTTCAAGATGAAGTTTAAAGACGAGACCGATTCCGGCAGCATCTTCATGCGCTTCGACTACTATCTCGGAGACGAGCCCCAGGGCATGATGTCCGTCTGCCCCGATGAGGGCGAAGACGGCATAACTCTCTCCTTCGACAAGAGCAGCATGTACACGTACCAAAGCCCGGAAGACCTGGAGAACTTCAGGATCGAGTGCTACCTCGGTTACTCCGACGAACTGTCCGCAGAAGAAGCCGTCCTGGCATCCTACGACGGAACAGGCGTCGACATGACCTATGTGGGAGAGCTCACACCCTCTCCTGAATTCGGCGACTACTTCGAGTACACGATCCGTCCGGACGCCTCGAGCGAGACCGGCTACTCTCTCGTAGCTGAATAAAGCAAGTATCCGTTTTTACCTCCGAATCGCTTTTTGCGGATACATAGAGTAGATACATTTGCCCAAATGTATCTACTTTTGCTTTTGAAATGCGTTTTTCGGATACGATAGCAGATACATAACGCTGTTTTCAGGCTTCGGTGTGATATTATAGCTGTGATATTTTGTGTTTAAGAGAGGTAACATATGACGCCTGATGAGATAAGAGAGTTCTTTGCCAAGGACAGGTTTGCTGCGGCGACGGGGATCGAGATCCTGGAGGTTTCCGAAGGGTATGCCAAGACGAGGCTTGTGGTGGAGGACCGCCATCTTAATGCCAATAATGTGGTGATGGGAGGGTGTGTTTATACCCTGGCTGACTTCACCTTTGCGCTGGCTGCCAATTGCGGAGAGCTCCGTTCCATGACTTTGAGTTCCAATATCGTTTTTAATTCTCCGGCGAACGGAAAGATCCTTTATGCGGAGACGGAGATCATAACGAACGGCCGTAAGGTGTGTAATTTCCTGGTCAGGATCACCGATGAGAAGGAGAGAACGGTGGCTACGGTCAATGTGATAGGCTTCAGGTCCTGAGATCCCAAAACCCTTGTAAAATAAGGCGTTGTAACATTGTTACAGCGCTTTTATTTTGCTTTTCAAAGCTTTTTTGCCGTATTTTTTCCCTGTTTGGGGAGGAGAGGTGGGGCATAATTGTAACAGTACGGTTATATGACTGAATCATAAAAGTTGCATTCGGATGCTACAATCGATACTAGGTATAAATATGAAAAAGAGTAATGCAAGAAAGTACATTTTATCCATCATCACTTGCTTCTCGGTGGCATTTCCCATCGTAGGGTTGCCCCTTGGCGTTCGTGAGGGAACATCCCCCGCGCTCCTTGTAAGGAGAGCCTATGCCGATACCTACCCTGAGGAAGAGGTGGAAGAGGAGCCTGTTGTTGAGGACGAGGAAGTCGACACCGAGATGATCGACTACCTTATGAGCGGCGGTACCATCAGTGCCACCTATAATGAAGGTTATCAAGAGTCATCCGAGGAGAGCGAATACAGCGA
>DNAE01000210.1 GCA_003543635.1 Clostridiales bacterium
AAGATCGGCATCACCGCCACCGACAGGAACTACCTGCTCATCGACATCCTTTCCATGCTCAAGGAGGAGAATATCAACGTGGAGAAGATAGACACCCACGTGAGCTCCGACTTCATCGCGGAGATCAACATGACCATCACGGTCAGGAGCCTGGAGCAGTACGACCGCGTCATCGGAAGGATAAAGAGCGTCAAGGATATAATCGACGTCGTCAGACTCTGATCAACGTTTCTTTCCGCTTATGTGACTTATATTCGTGATTATCATGGGACGGCGCTTTGTCTTCTCGAAAAGAAGCTCCCGCAGGTTGTTCCTGAACTGTCTCGTGGCGATCTCCGCCTCGATGATCTCGTTCTTCCTGGCCTTCTTTGAAAGAAGAGCCATGGCCCTGGCACCGCAGTCCTTATGTATCTCTTCCTTTTCCTCATCGAAGACGAATCCCATGGAGGATACGGAGGGCACGCAGGCCAGTTCTCCGGTCCTGTCGTCTATGGTGACGGCGATGCAGACGCATCCGTCGGCACCCAGCTGTCTTCTTTCCACGAGAACGTGATCGTCGGGGTCGCTGACGCCCGAACCGTCGATCAATACCGCCTGGGCGGGAACATGGTCGGTGATCTTCGCCTTCTTGCTTGTAATGGAAAGAACGTCGCCGTTATCCAGGATAAAGATGTTCTCCTTCTTGGTTCCCAGCTGCTCCGCAAGGTCCGCGTGCTTTTTGAGCATACGGTATTCACCGTGAACGGGTACGAAGTACTTGGGCTTGATGATGGAATGGAGGAGCTTGATCTCGTTCCTGTAGGCGTGTCCCGATACGTGGACGTCCGCCAGGGACTCGTAGATAACATGGGCTCCCAGCCTGAAGAGTTCGTTGATGACCCTGTAGATGGGCTTCTCGTTTCCGGGGATGGGGTGGGCCGATATGATGACCGTATCGCCGTTCCTGATGGCCACGGACTTATGGGAGGAGAAGGCCATCCTGGAGAGGGCGCTCATGGGCTCCGCCTGGGATCCGGTGGTGAGGACCACGATCTCATTGTCGTCGTACTTATCGATGTCGGAGATATCGATGAGGGTATCGGGCTTCATGTCGATATAGCCCAGGGAATTGGCAACGTTGAAGCAGGTCACCATGGATCTGCCGGAGAGGCAGACATGACGGTTATACTTCTCCGCTGCGGTGAAGATCTGCTGCATCCTGTGGACGTGGGAGGAGAAGGTGGCCACTATGATCCTGCCTTCCGCCGCCTGGAAGATCCTCTGGAAGGATTCACCCACCTGCATCTCGGAGGGTGACATACCGTCTATCTCGATGTTGGTGCTCTCGCACATGAACAGGAGCACGCCCTCCTTGCCGATCTGAGCGAATCTCTGAAGATCCATGGTCTTACCGTTGATGGGGGTGTAGTCGATCTTGAAATCTCCGGAATGAACAACGGTCCCCACGGGGGTCCTGATGGCCAGTCCGTAACTGTCTGCGATGGAGTGGTTCACTCTGATGAACTCCGCGGAGAAGTTCTCTCCGAGACGCACCACATCGCCGTTCTTCTTAGCTTCGAGACGGATCCCCTTAAGGCTCATGTTCCTGTCGTTGAGCTTATGTCTCACCAGCTCCACCGTGAGTTTGCCGCCGTATACGGGGCACTTGAACTCCGAGAGGAAATAGGGGAGGGAACCGATGTGGTCCTCGTGTCCGTGGGTAAGAAGGATACCGCGGAGCTTTTCCCGGTTGTTCCTGACATAGGTGTAGTCCTGGATGACGCAGTCGACGCCTGGCATGTCCTCCTCGGCGAAGGCCATTCCCACGTCAACGATTATCATGTCGTTTCCGTACTCGAAGGCGGTCATGTTCTTGCCGATCTCCGAGAGACCTCCCAGGGGAATTACTTTAAGTTCGTTCTTTTTTTCTGTCCTTTTCTTTGCCATGTTTCTTTCCTTGCTTAGTTAACTATATAGACATCCCTTGAGGTCGTGGAATACGAACCGTTCGTGAAGATGTCAACGTGGGCGCCGCTAACGCCGGGGCCTGTGTCTTCCACCGTGTAGTAACCGTCGCCGCCCAGGGGATCATCCGGTATGTAGATGACCGTACCCGAAGGGAATACTCCCCAGTCCGTGGCACATGTCCTTCCCTCGGAACAGGTGGTGCCCGTGGCCGTGGTGGTGGAGTAGGATCCGTCGGACAGGGGCTGGGGTCCGTAGAAGGTTATGGTGCACGAGCCGTAGTAGGTCATGCCGGAGGTGTCTCCCGAGGAAGGTTCCTCCTGGGGTGCCTGGTATGCCGTGGTGGTGGCCGCCGCAGTGGTCTGCTGAGCCGTCGTCGCTGCGGTGGTGGCAGCGGTGGTGGCGGCGGCGGTGGCTATGGGCTCCGTCTGCGTATAGGTGCTGTCCACGTAATTTCCGTTATATGTCTTGTACCAGCCGTTGGATGTTAAGGCTATTACGTCGATCTGATCCCCGTAGTCCAGGGTCCTTACCAGGTCGAAGTCGGTTCCGGGTCCCACCCTGAGGTTAAGGGACTGGCTGGCATATACCGTGAGGTAGTACTCGTCTTCGTATATTCCCTCGAAGACCGTCTCTCTTGTGGTCTCCGCCGTGGTCGTCGTTGTGGTCTCGGACTCGGTGAGGGAGGATTCCGCGGAAGTCTCCGTATCGCTTGCCAGGGAAGGGGCAAGGAGCGTCTCTTCGATCGTCTCGCTCATGCTCGTAGCGGAGGACTCTTCGCTCGTTGCGGAGGATGCCGCCTCGGCTTCCTCCTGAAGGCTCACTGCCTCCTCGTTCCTCCTGTCCAGTTCGTTTTCCGTCTGGGCATTGAGCATGGATCTGATGCAAAGGACAACGATGGCGCAAACGGCGATTATGCCCGCCACTGCGAGGATCGAGCGGAGTCTTTCCTTGGAGATCGCGTATTTTGTTGTCAGATCTATAAATTTCATATCTTCCTATTATAACATGGATTGAACATTCGTGCTTTTTTGTGTTTTGTCAAGTGATTGTCACAATCGTGAGAAGTATGAAATATTCTACGCATCTATAATCGTAGCACACCCAATGATAACAGAAAAGGAAGCGTAGAATGAGGGACAGATTCGGCAACATCAAGAGCAAGCGCAGATCGGGCGACCGTGACCACGCCCCCGTGTATCTGATCTGCATCCTTATCCTCATTCTGACCGTTGCCCTGGACATCTATTTCATAATGGGTATCTTCTCCTGAGTCCGTCTTTATTGCAAAAAACGGGCGACTACTTTATACTTTCCATGTGTATTTTATAAATAAAGGGAGATCAAGATGAAAGTCTCAAAGCTTTTTATGTCGACACAAAGGGAGATACCTTCGGATGCGGAGATACCTTCCCATCAGCTTATGATAAGAGCAGGCCTTATCAGAAAGTGTGCCTCCGGTATCTATTCCTTCATGCCAATGGGCTGGAGAGCATATAAGAAGGTCGAGAATATAATCAGGGAGGAGATGGACCGAGCGGGAGCCCAGGAGCTCATCATGCCGGCTCTTCTTCCCGCAGAGGCATATCAGGCATCCGGAAGATGGGAGAAGTTCGGTCCCGAGATGTTCAGATTAGACGACCGCAGCGGCAGACAGTTCTGCCTCGGACCCACCCACGAGGAGCCCTTCACGGAGGCGGTCAGGGATACCATCAGATCCTATAAGCAGCTTCCCGTTACCCTCTATCAGATCCAGCACAAGTACCGTGACGAGAAGAGACCCAGGTTCGGTGTCATGAGATCCCGTGAGTTCGTCATGAAGGATGCCTATTCCTTCGACGTGGACGAGCAGGGTCTCGACGAGTCCTACAACATCATGTACAAGGCCTACAGAAGGATCTTCGACAGGCTCGGACTCGACTACACCATTGTTGATGCGGATTCCGGCGCCATGGGCGGATCCGGTTCCCAGGAGTTCATGGTAAAGAGCCCCGTCGGCGAGGACGGCATCTGCTACTGTGATGCCTGCGGCTATGCCGCCAACGAGGAGAAGGCTTCCTGCGGAGTTCCCGAGATGAGCACCGAGGCCGAGGCCGAGATGGAGAAGATCCATACCCCCGACGTTAAGACCATCGAGGAGCTCATGGGCTTCATGAATGCGGATCCCTCCGAGTTCGTTAAGACCATCATCTACAATATCGACGGAAAGATCGTCGCCGTTATGGTAAGGGGCGACCGTGATATCAACGAGACAAAGCTCAAGAATCTCTACGACGCCACCGAGATGAGCCTTGCGGCCTTCGAGGATGTGGAGAGGGTAACAGGTGCCAAGGTCGGCTTCGCAGGTCCCGTGGGACTTAAGGAGAAGATCGAGGTGCTCCTGGATAACGAAGTCTCCGCCATGAAGAACTTCATCGTCGGCGCCAACGAGACCGACTACCACTTCAAGAACGTCAACATCGGAAGGGATTTCACCCCCGACCGCGTCGTGGATATCAGAAATGCCGTTGAGGGAGACAAGTGCCCCAAGTGCGGACAGCCCCTCAAGATGGCAAGGGGCGTTGAAGTGGGACATATCTTCAAGCTCGGAACCAAGTATTCCAAGGCCCTTAACTGTATATATCTGGATAAGGACGGCAAGGAGAATCCCATGATCATGGGTTGCTACGGTATCGGCGTAAGCAGGACCATTGCTGCCGTCATCGAGCAGTACCACGACGACGACGGTATCAAGTGGCCCGTTGCCGCAGCTCCCTACAAGGTCATCGTCATCCCCACGAAGGTAAACGACGAGGAGAACATGGGCCTTGCGGAGAAGATCTATGACGAGCTTACGGACAAGGGCATCGAAGTCCTCATGGACGACAGGAATGAGAGACCCGGCGTTAAGTTCAAGGATGCGGATCTCATCGGTATCCCCTTGAGGATCACAGTCGGAAGAAGGGCAGGCGAGGGTATCGTCGAGCTCAAGTACAGAATGGACGGAAAGACCGAGGAGGTCTCCGCCGATGATGCCGTAAAGGCGGCAGTGGAACTCAAGTAATGCTGTTTACGAAGATCACATCCGGTATCATTACGGCAGCCCTCGCCCTCGCGGCGGGGAATTCCGTTTATGCCGCAGATATAAACAGGCAGAACACCGACCTTATAGCCGACTATGACGATATCGTCTTCACCTCCGTCGACGGGGATAAGTTCACCCTTTATACCGAGGACTCTTCCATCGGGATCTCCTCCTCTTGCACGGGGCAGATCGAGATCTCCGTCTTGGGCTACGACGACTATGACGTGGCATTCCAGGGTACTTATCAGACATCCTTCGAGGAGGATATCGGATCGAAGCTCGGTACGAGCGAGATCTACTATCTTTCCATGAAGATCTGGGTGGACGATATCGACTATGTCTATAACGATCTCATGATCGGCAAGAAGGATGACGGGGACATATACTTCGTCAAATCCCCCGTATATGATTTCAATGTGGAAAGGTGCGCCGAGCTCCTTACGGATGACGCATCTCTGGAGGAGTGTCTTCAGCCCCAGAACGACGTGGAGTGCGACGATCCCTATGTTATCGATGTCGCCCAGGAGATAACGGCGGACTGCGCAAACGACTGGGAAAAGTCCTATGCCATTTACACCTATGTAACCCATGAATTCGCCTACGACTATGCCCAGCTGGAGGATTACGACATGGTCTATCAGGATGATGCCAGGACCCTCCTTCGAAGGAAGATCGCCATCTGCGAAGGCCTTGCCAACACCTATGTGGCCCTTTGCCGTGCCGTCGGCGTTCCCGCCACGGTATCCTTCGGTATCGGCTCCGAGTCCACGGATTTCATTGAGGACGACAGCTGTCTCACGGACGAGTCCCCCAACCATGCCTGGGCCTGCGTTTGCCTGGACGGCACCTGGTATTTCTTAGATCCCACCTGGGATTGCGGAAACAGCTATAACGGCGATTCCTTCTACACCGGTGAGTGGGAAGACGGCGACAGCTACTACGACTACTATCTGCTCCCTCTGGAGTATTTTTCCGCCACCCACAAGATCTGCGATGCGGATACGGTCCACGGTCTCGAACGATCGGGAAGCTGCGGCGATAATGCCACATATACCATCGACCGTTCCGGTGTCCTCACCATCTCGGGTTCCGGGGAGGTGATCCTTCCCTACGGTGTTAACGGTTTCTCCGAGGTGGTCTTTGCCGAGGATTCCAATATCACCTCCATCGGAGAGGACTGCTTCGTGGACTGCGATATCCTCACCACGGTGATACTTCCCGATACGGTAACGAGGATCGAGGACGGTGCCTTCAACACCTGTGAGGATCTGGAATATGTATATCTTCCCGAGGGTCTGACCTATATGGGAGACGAGGTCTTCGACTACTGCGACGAGCTCGCCTATATCTATGTTCCAGACTCCGTGACATACATCGGAGAGTGGGCCTTCGACGATTGCCCCAGGCTCATAGTGAGCATTCCGGGTGGCCTGGATCTGGGCCTTTCCGACTACTATATCGAGCCCTATAAGGTGATCGAAAGAGGTTCCTGATACATGTCTTACATAGAATTCCGCGATGTTAAGAAGGTCTACAGGACAGGTTCCGTAGACCTTTATGCGTTAAACGGCGTTGATCTTAAGATCGAGAAGGGTGAGTTGGCGGTGATCCTCGGCCAGTCGGGCGCCGGCAAGACCACCCTCCTCAATATCCTGGGGGGCATGGATAAGGCCTCCTCGGGGCAGGTCTACCTGGACGGCCGGGAGATATCGGGCCTTCGGGAACGGGAGCTCTCCGACTACAGGAGGCGGGACGTGGGATTCGTTTTCCAGTTCTATAACCTTATCCCCAACCTCACCGCCCTGGAGAACGTGGAGATGGCATCCCAACTGGTGAAGGGTTCCATACCCCCGGAGGACCTCCTGAGGGACGTGGGCCTTTCCGATCGAAAAGACAATTTCCCCGCCCAGCTGTCCGGCGGTGAACAGCAGAGGATCGCCATAGCCAGAGCCGTTGCCAAGGTGCCCAAGCTCCTTTTGTGCGACGAGCCCACGGGTGCCCTGGACTATAACACCGGTAAGACCGTCCTGAAGCTCTTGCAGAATATGTGCCGGGAACGGGGCATGACGGTGGTCATAATAACCCATAACTCGGCCCTCACCCCCATGGCGGACAGGGTCATCAGGCTTAAGAGCGGCAGGGTCATCGGATGCGACGTCAATCCCGATCCCGTAAGTATCGACGAAATCGAGTGGTGATATGAGCCCCTACTGGAAGACCGTCTTCAGGACCATAAGGAGCAGCCTGGGAAGATTCCTTGCAATACTTGCCATAATCGCCCTGGGCGTGGGCTTTTATTCGGGATTATCCCTTACCATGCCCTGCTTCCTTGAAACGGGCAACACCTTTGTCAGGGACCATTCCCTTTACGATCTGCGCCTTATCTCCACCATAGGTTTTGAGGAGGGCGACATAGAGAAGATCTCAGGAACGGAGGGGGTCCGGGCCTGCGCGGGAGCCTACCTTCAGGATGCCCTTGTAAACGAGGAGGATGCCACCGTTTCCGTGGTCAGGTTCCATTCCCTGACGGAGGGGATCAATGAGCCGGAGCTTACGGCGGGAAGGCTTCCCGTGGCGGGAAACGAGGTCGTCCTGGACGGCTACAGATGCCCCGATTCCATGATCGGCACCACCTTGAAGATATCCCCGGAGAACGATAAGGATACAAGGGATGCCTTCACCTACGACAGTTATACGGTGGTGGGGATAATAAGATCCCCCTACTACCTCAATTTCCAGAGGGGTACCACCGACGTGGGCGGCGGAAGCATCAACTACTACGCCTATATTGCGGACACGGGTTTCTCCCTGGAATACTTCACGGAATGCTTCGTTAAGTGGGATGCCGACTACTTCATCTATTCCGATGAAGAGGAGGCCCTGGAAGAGGAGCTCGAGGACAGGTTCGAAGGGATCGTCGAAGAGGTGATAAACGAGAGGTTTGACGATCTGACCTCCGACTACAGGGAGGAGATAGATGACGCCCGGCAGGAACTTCGGGAAAGCCGGGACGAGGCCCTTGAAGAACTCTCCGACGCGAAGCGGGAACTTGACGATGCCCGGGAAGAGATCAGGGATGGTCAGGCGGAACTTGATGATGCCCGGCAGGAACTTTCCGACGCCTGGGACAGGCTTACGGATGCGCAGGAGGAGCTTGCTGACGCCCTGGAAGAGATCGAGGACGGACAGGATGAGATAGACGAGGGATACGAGGCATTGGAGGAGCAGGAGGAACTCCTGGACGAACAGGAGGCATCTCTGACGGAAGCGCGGGATCAGCTCACCGCGGGAATAGAAGAGGCACAGGCCGCCCGGGATGATCTGGAGCTTCAATTGGAATATGTGACAGCCCTGGGGGACGAGGATTCCGCATCCCGGCTGGCGGAGGGTATCGCAGCAGCGGAGGGTACCCTGGATGAACTTAACTCACAGCTTGCGGAAGTTAACGCGGGCCTGGAGGCCATAGCTGCGGGAAGAGATCAGATAGAGGAGGCAAGGGAGATCCTCTCCGATTCCCAGGATGAGCTTGACGCCGCAAGGGACGAATATAACGAGGGGTTAGAGGAGTATCAGAACGGACTTAACGATTACTACGAGGGATCGGATGAATATAACGAAGGATATGATGATCTCCTTGAGGGTATAGAGGAATATAACGACGGGCTGTCGGAATATAATGACGGTCTTCTTTCGTATCAGCAGGAGATATCCATGGCGTACAGGGATATCGGCTATGCCGAGAAGCGTTTGAACGAACTGGAGGAGCCCAAGACCTATGTGCTGGGCAGGGACACCAATGTGGGATATGTATCCTTCGACAACGACGCCCATATAGTCGACGGTATAGCCAAGGTCTTCCCGGTGTTCTTTTTCGCTTTGGCGGCCCTGGTATGCTCCACCACCATGCAGAGGATGGTGGCGGATGAGAGGGGCGGCATCGGCACCATGAGAGCCATGGGCTACGGCGGGTTTGCCGTAATGATGAAGTATGTGATCTATTCGGGAAGTGCCTCGGTGATGGGCTGTATCGGAGGGTATCTCGGGGGCATCAAGCTCTTCCCCTATGTGATATGGCAGGTGTACGGCATGATGTACGGCTTCGCCCCCATAGAGTTTGTGTCGGACAAGATGACCTTCTGTCTCGCCCTGGCGGTATCCCTTATCTGCTCCGTGGGAGTGACGGTGGTCACCTGCTTAGGGGAGATGAGGGGCATGCCCGCGGAACTCATAAGACCCAAGGCGCCCCCTGCGGGAAAGAGGATACTCCTGGAGAAGATCCCCTTTATCTGGAGAAGGCTCAAGTTCACCCACAAGGTCTCCATCCGTAACGTCTTCAGGTTCAAAAAGAGGATGTGGATGATGATCCTGGGTATCGCGGGATGTACAGCCCTGCTGATAACGGGATTCGGCATCAAGGATTCCATCGACGGCATCGTGGATGTCCAGTACGACAACATCCTCCTCTACGATATCTCCGTGAACTTCAAGGAGGATACCTCCGAGGCGGCCATGAGAAATGCCGTGGTGCGCACCGATTCGAGGTTCGGGACCTCCTCCGATTCCGTTGCGGTGCTGGAGGAGAACCTCACCCATCAGGGGGCGGACGCCATAAGGGATGTTACTCTGATCGTATCCGGGGATGAGGATATCCTTACCGCCGTGAACGGTCTTTGCGACGGGAATGTGATGCCCTGGCCTGATGACGGCAAGATCGCCATAAGCTCTAAGCTCGCCTCTAAGGCGGGCATCGTTCCCGGGGATACCATAACCCTGGGCTACGGGGATATGGGGGAGACCTTCACCGCGGAGGTGCAGTACGTCTTCGATAACTATATCTTCCACTATGCCTTCATGAACGATTCGACCTACGAGAGGATGCTAGGTAAGGAATATGTCCCCGACACGTTGCTCATCACAAGAAACGGGGAGGAGGGGCCCACCGACTACGACTACGCTTCGTCCCTGGCGGGGGATCGCAACGTCAAGGCCTGGTCCGTGGTGGAGGAATCAAGGGCCTCATTCAGGTCCACCATGCAGCAGCTCAACAAGGTGGTGGTCCTCATAATAGGATGCGCCGCCGCCCTGGCATTCATAGTCCTGTTCAACCTGAATAACATCAACATAACCGAGAGGATAAGGGAGATCGCCACCTTGAAGGTGCTGGGCTTCTCAAGGTTTGAGACGGGATCTTACGTGTTCCGCGAGAACTTCATCCTGGTATTTCTGGGATTTGTCTTCGGGATCCCTCTGGGGATCGCCCTCCACGGATTCGTCATGGATCAGATAGAGATGGATACGGTCACCTTCGTGGTGAGGATCTTCCCCGTGAGCTATCTTCTGTCCCTGGGATTCGTCCTGTTATTCTCCCTTACCGTGGATCTTATAATGAGGGGCAAGACCAACCGCATCGACATGGCGGAGTCCCTCAAGAGCATCGAGTGATCAGGTCTCGGACATCCAGCTCTGGTGGTAGTACTTTTTCCTGTATTCCTCCGGGGTCATGCCGTTCTCCTTTTTAAATACCTGGATGAAATGGCTCTGGGAGGAGAAGCCCAGATAATTGGCGATATTAAGGGAGGACTCGTCGAGATGCCGGAGCATGTTCCTTGATATCTCCATCTTCTGGTCCCTGATATAGCGGCTCAAGGTCTTTCCCATCTCCTGCTTAAAGAGCTTTGAAAGGTAGGAGGGGTTAAGGGACAAGGCGTAGGCAATGGATTCCACCGTGAGGTTCTCCCTGATGTTGCTCCTGATGTAGTCTATGGCAAGGACTATATGCCTGGAGACCACCGCCTTTTTAACGCCGTCGCGCATCCTGGTGCAGTACTCCGTGGCGATCAGGCGGCGCAGGTCGTTGACCTCCTTCACGGTCTTCGCCTTATCGATCATGCGGATAAAGATATCGCTTAAGGAGTAGCTCACATTGATGTCCATGCCCGCCTCGATGCAGAACCTGCTTATGAGGGCCGTCATGATTATCATGTGATATCTGCTGTTGGCGATATCGTTGTCGGAAAGGACTCCCCGGCGGGATTTGGCATCCTCCTTGCCCACCCTCTCGAAAAAGGCGTAAAGGGCATCCAGATCCCCCTCGGAGATTATGGTATAAAAGC
>DNAE01000073.1 GCA_003543635.1 Clostridiales bacterium
TCCCTGCTGGCCGGCGGGTCCGCCCAGGTCACCGACGGTCTCGGTACACTTAACGATAATTCGGCTACGCTTTGCGAAGGCTCCGAACAGCTTGCGGCGGGAGCGTCCGCTCTGAACGATTCCGCCCCTGCCCTTTCCGGGGCACTGGATGCCGCCGTGAACGGCGCGGACGCCGTCGCCGCGGGTGCAAACAGCCTCAGCGCAGGTGCCAACGACCTGGCAGACGGAGCGGGTGCCGTAGCCCAGGGTGCCCAGACACTCTCCTCCGGTACCGACGCGGTCGCCGCGGGGATCGATCAGGTGGATCAGGGTGCACAGGCCCTTGCCGCAGGTTCCGGTGCCCTTTATGCGGGCACTTCCCAGGCAGAGAACGGCGCTTCGCAGCTCCTTCAGGGCTCCAATACCCTCGTGGGAAATAACGAGGCCCTCAGCAACGGCGTACAGTCGCTTACCCAGGGAGCGGATTCCCTTGCCGACGGCGCCGGGGATATGTTAAACGGAACCCAGAGCCTTTCCGACGGTACGGATGAACTGCTCGGATCCCTCACCGCCCTTTCCGACGGAACCACCGAGATAAGAGACGGTCTTTCCGAAGGTGCGGATGAGATCTCTTCCTCCAACATGGAGGAGACGAATGCCGAGATGATCTCCGATCCCGTGGAGACCACCGAGTCCCGCATGACCGAAGTCTCCGACAACGGTCACGCCATGGCAGCTTACATGATGTCCGTGGGCCTCTGGGTAGCCTCCCTGGCCTTCTGCCTCATGTATCCTCTGACGGAACACGGAAAGCTCACCGGAGGTTTCTCCTGGTGGTTCAGTAAGGCAAGTATCCTCTATCCCATGGCGATCCTGCAGGCCGTCCTCCTGGTGCTCATACTCCACATAAAGCTCGGCTTCGATCCCGCGAGATTTGCCGGCACCGTCGCCATAGCATGTCTTGCCTCCGTGGCTTTCATGTCGGTCATGTACTTCTTCAATGTCCTTCTGGGCAAGGTGGGCAGCTTCCTTATGCTCATATTCATGGTACTGCAGCTGGCAGGTTCCGCCGGTACCTACCCTCTGGAGATCTCGGGTCCCCTTGCACAGGGCCTTAACAGATTCATGCCCTTCACATATACGGTGAAGGCCTTCAGGAGCACCATAGGCGGAGGCGAACGGTGCACGGATGCCGTGATCGTTCTCACGATGCTGTTCCTCGTATCGACACTGCTTACGATCCTTCTGTTCGTCATAAGGGGTAAAAAGGAACTCGAAGGCAAAAAAGATCTTCATTATTTCATGGAGGAAAAGGGACTCGCCTGATACAAGACAATGTCATCCACCCCTGATAAGGGACGGTACGGACTTCCGCACCGCCCCTCTTTTTTGTGTTAAAATCAAGACATGAGCACAACGAAAAATGAACTGATAAGGGAAACATTCCTGCGTCTCCTCGAACAGAGGCCGCTGTCCCAGATAACGGTGAAGGATATCGTTGACGAGAGCAAGGTCAACAGGAATACCTTCTACTACCACTACGCCGATCTTCCCGCCCTCATCGAGAGCATCGTAATGGAGGAAACGGATAAGATCGTCAACGAACATCACACCTTCGACAGCATCGAGACGGCCATAATCACCGCCCTCGATTTCACCCTTCAGCACAAGAAGGCGGTGATGCATCTTTATAACTCCAGCAACAGGGATATATTCAACCAGTATTTCATGCAGATAAGCAGACACGTCATAACGGAATATCTGGATACCCTCTGCGCCGGGATCGACATATCGAAGGAAGACCGCGAGCTCATCATCCACTATCACACATGCCTCGCCTTCGGACAGGCCGTGGACTGGATAATCAGGGACATGGATACCGACATCATCAAGCAGTTCGAGCGGCTCTGCGTCCTCTACAAGGGGATACCGGAGGAGGTCATCAGGAGAGCCTCACAAGATAAGGGATCTTAAGACAAAAAATACAGCCCCGGCCTTGCAGGAAGCCGGGGCTGTATCGATATGGGGGTTATTCAACGTCTGCAAGAGCGGCGATATTTTCCTCACCGGTCCTTATCTTAACGACTCTGCTGACATTGTATACAAATATCTTGCCGTCGCCGATATGGCCGGTATAGAGGGCCTTCTTGGCCGTCTCGATGACCTTGTCCACGGGGATGGTGCTGACGACGACCTCGATCTTGACCTTGGGAAGCAATGTGGCGTCAACCTCGACTCCCCTGTATCGCTCGCCGGCGCCCTTCTGGACTCCGCATCCCATGACCTGGGACATGGTCATACCGGTAACACCGATATCGTTGAGGGCTTTCTTGAGCCTGTCGAATCTGGAAAGCTTTGCCACGATGACCACCTTATGGATACCCGTATCGTATTCGGGAACTACAGCGTTCACCACCTTTACGGATGCATCCCTGAGGGCCTCGGAAGCGTTCTCGTATTCCGCTACGCCCAGATCCGTGTTCTCGTTGACCTGCATCATGTTGTCGGTGATATCCATGATGGAGAAACCCGCATAGGCGGAGGGAAGTCCGTGCTCGGTTGCGTCAAGACCCGTGATCTCCTCCTCCTCGGAGACTCGAAGACCGAAGATCTTCTTGATGACAAGGAAGGTCACCGTGATCGTGACGGCTGTCCAAAGGGCTGTGGCTCCCATGCCGAGAAGCTGTATTCCGAGAAGCTTGAATCCGCCTCCGTAGAAAAGGCCCGTCATGGTATTGCCTGCGGAATCCGCCAGGGAATAACCGGGTA
>DNAE01000037.1 GCA_003543635.1 Clostridiales bacterium
CCAAGATATCGATCATTGTTCTGCAATCTCCCAGTTACCGATATCCCGCATATCATCTCTGACTATATACCAGGGACCGGGAAGGAAAGTGTTTCCGTTATTGCTCGTTATATAGCACTCATGGGATGCGAAGACATAAAGGGGCTCATCGTAATCCGTGTTCCTTATTATGGGATTTCCCGTAAAGGGATTTACGGGGTCTTCCATGAGGCCTTCCACCGCAAGATAAGGGACATCCGCATTTGTTGCGAGATCCTCGCACACCTCAAATCCTTCGGCATCAAAATCCTTTACCATGAGGATGGGATTATAGAATTCCGCAGTGATACCATCTCCGATCATGGGATCGTTGACATAAAGGTCGTTACCGTGGTCGGATACGATTATTATCCTGGTGTTGTCGTATATTCCCAGATCCCGCAGGTAGTCAAACCATTCGCCGAGCTTTATGAATGCGGCCATGGTGTCCTGATATGCACTGAGCTGCCAGTTACGGGTGAAATCCCCCTCGTCGAACCTGTCCGCATTATCCCTGTCGTATTCCGTGTTATCCACATAGAACTCGGGAACATAATCAGGCTCCCTCAATATCGCTTCCGTATGGGTCGTGTAGTTCACCAAAAGAGTGTAGCTTCCCGTGCCGGAATCTGAGATCTCCGTCATTTGAGGAAGGCTTTCCAGCACCGAATAGGCATCCATGAATTCCGGATCATATCCCTTGGCCTGGTTGCCGCTTCCCGTGGAAAGGGGGACAAACTGATATTCCCCGTAAAATCCCGGGATATTGTAGTGTCCGTCATCGTAGAACAATCCGTGGAGGAACGGGGGCATTACCCTGAAGAAACCGTAACAGAAGAAGTTTCTCTCCCACATGGAGGTAAGTTCCGAGAACTCCCGGTCCTTCATTCCGTTAAACCTGCCGTTGGTGATGAAAGTCCTGATCTCCGGGTAATCGTCAAAGACAGAAAGGTCGGGGATCTCCTGGTATCCTGCATAGGAGGGATCGCAGACCGTTACATCGAACCCGTTATCCAGGAAGAGTACGGGAAGCACCTTTAAAGCCTCATCGTGTTTGGCGGACAACGGTTCTTCCGCCCTGGCATTAAGGGACATCGGGGTATAATCATAACCGCCGTAAAGAGCCGGAGCAGCAATGTTTGTATGGGCACCGAAGGAAAGGGTATTCGGGTAGAAAGTAAATCCTGAAAACTGTTCCTCAAGCTCCGGTCTCTCGTTAAAGCAATAGGGCACGATATATCCGCAGGCTCTGTCCAGCATTATGACGACCACGTTCTCCCCTTCCGAAGTAAGTTCCAGCGTCGCATAATCCTGCTGATCCGAAAGATAGGACAAGGCCTTATAGTTGGAACTTATCCCGGCTATGGATGAGATCGAGACGACGGTAACGGACAAGATCCCCGCCAGAACGATCAGGGGAGCTGCCGCCGTTATATATTTCCTTAAAACAAAGACCAGGACTCCTATGAGCGCGATCACGGTGATGCCGAGGACAAGGGTATCCTCTACGGAATAGTTCATTACCCTGTAAAAGAGCGCCGGGCTCATGGTGCCGTATTCCTTTCCGAAGATGGCATAATCCGCAGTGAAAAGAACGGACAGGGCCACGGCGATAACGGCGAAGACCTTTTTCGCACGGGACGACGAGAGAGAATAGAATACCTTGGGCCAGAGAAGGAACGTACCCAGGGAAAGGGCCGCCGAGAATGTAAGATAGACCGCGGGAGACACCATATGGTACATGTCCACGAACTCGGCGGTGGAGGACCCGATGAGGGCCGAGGGTATCATCAATCCCACAAGTATCGAGTTATAAATGCCGCAAAGGAGAAAGATGAGATCCGACCTGGAGGTATCGCTCTTCTCTTCCGCCTTTTTATCAGCCCCGGCGGGGATCAGATTCTTGATAAGTGAAAAGATATTATTACATGTCCAGTAGAAAACAAGTCCCGAGGGAGAATTATAAAGGAGCACCAGGAATATTCCGGCGATGCCGTAAAGCTGTATCTTGGAGGATAGTCCCGAACCCTTCGTATAGATGCTGCTGGATATTATGTTTATTAATGTCATGAGGATGGGCAGCAGGTTAACGGCGATCCCTCCGATTACAAGAAGTCCGTCGGGGGCTCCCAGATCTTTTATGGGACCGAAGCTCCTCCCGTTAAGCAGCGACAGGGATGAAAGCATCTTATATGCCGCAATGAAGAAGGGGATCTCCAGGAGAAGGGAGACCGATCCCTTCAGGGCATCAGTGGGTTTCATTCCCTGTTCCCTATTCAGGGCCCGGAGCATCATAAAGCGCTCGTCACCCTTAAAGGTCTTCCTGATCCTCTCCTGCCAGGGCGCCGCGGCCTTTTGCTTCTCCGCCGCTTCCCTTTGCAGTATATCCGCACGGCGGTATAAGGGGAGCGCCAGAAGATTCATCACGATGCTCAGAATGATTATGCAGATCCCGGGATCATTAACGATCTTGTAGGACCTCGCGAATACGAACTCGAACAGGAGCCTCAAGGGCCCTATTATGATCTGATAGATAATGTTCAATATCTCCCTTACCATGTTCCCGCGTACTCCCAGCTGCTCATCTCAAGGGGGTCTCCGTTGCAAAGATACCAGTCACCCTCATCGAATGTTATTCCGTCATTATAGAGTATATCGAAGCTGTGTGAATCGGAGACATAAAGGGGCTCCTCCGTCTTGGGAAGCATGGATATGGGGTTGCCCGTGAAGGGATTCACCGGATCATCGATCAGGCCCGCAAACGCCAGGCTCGGAGTATCGGCGTTCGTCATAAAATCGTAGGAGACGCTATATCCCGTGGCATTGAAGTCCTTCACCATGAGGAGCGGATTATAGTATTCGGCATTGAAGGATCCGGACTGAAGTCCCGGGATCACCTTAAGATCGCAACCGTGATCTGCAACGATGATTATCCTCGTATTGTCGTAGACGCCTATCTCCCTCAGATAGTCAAACCATTGACCCAAGAGGATATAGGAGGACATATTGGTCTGATAAGTTCCTATCTGATCGTAGGTGGTGACTTCAAGGGGCATGGGTACATCAGTGAACCTGTCCGCATGTTCCTCATCGTAAACGGTATTATCCACATAAAACTGCGCACCATACTCAGGCTCTGAAAGGATCGCAGTACTGTGGGCAGTGTAGTTGACCATCATCAGGAACGTTCCGTTTCCGTCCCCCACGGACGTCATGGACGGAAGAGCCTCCAGCACAGATGCCGATCTCAGATAATCGGTGAGATAACCCTTGGCCTGGTTGCCCCTTGCGGTGGCAATGGGAATGAATCTGTATCTGTTATAGAAATCCGGATTATTGTACAACCCGTTATCATAAAACAGTTCATGGAGGAAGGGCGGCATTACCCTGAAGAATGCATAGCAGAAGAAGTTTCTCTTCAAAAGCGAAGACGATTCCTCGTATTCCTCATCCATGAAGCTGTCATATCTTCCGTTGGTGACATATGCTTCGATCCCGGGGTAATCCTCATAGACGGAAAGATCAGGAATATACTTGTATCCTGCGTAGGAAGGATCGCAGACGGTGACGTCGAATCCGTTTTCCAGGAACAATACGGGCATGACCTTCAAGGACTCGTCATGCTTCTCGGGGATGGTCATATCGGTCCTTCCGTTCATGGCGTAGGGCGTATATTCGTAACCGCCGTAAAGAGCCGGGGCTGCGGTGTTCGTATGGGCACCGAAGGAAAGGGTATTCGGGTAGAATGTGAAGCCGTCGAACTTCTGTGCCAATTCGGGCATCTCATGGAAACAGCTGGGTTCCAGAAAACCTACGGCACGGTCGAGCATGATGACGATAACGTTCTTACCTGTTCCGGAAAGGGATATCGAAGCATAATCCTGCTGATCCTTAAGGTACGATAAAGCTTTGTATTCCGAGTCGATCCCTCCGATATTGACGGAGCTCATTATGAGGATGGTTGCCACTGCAGCAGTCATCAGATACGGAACGCTCTTCCAGATGTATCGTTTTACAGCTATTCCGGCAAGACAGATCGCCAGGGTCACCGCTAAGCCCACAACGACAAACTGCCTGTAGTCCATATCGGCATAGCCGTAGGTCAGGCTGGATCGCATGATCCCGTATTCTCTTCCGAAAAGGAAGAAGTCCACGGTAAAGATCAGGGATGATATGAAACCGGCAACATTCATCACCTCTTTCCCCTTCTCCCCTGAAACGTAGTAGAATACCCCC
>DNAE01000030.1 GCA_003543635.1 Clostridiales bacterium
TTCAAATCCTGTCACCTCGACCAACAAAAACAACCGGACAGTTATCCGGTTGTTTTTTGTTTCCCTTACTGCAGGTAGAGCGACATACTGTTATAATCATGTCGGATAGGGAGGTATTGATTATGGCATTCATGGGTATGTTCATGATATTTTTTGCAGTTATCCTGGTTGTCCTGGGGGTATCTGCATTTATAGTTTTTGTCTGTTTTCTTTCTTCGGGATTGATAATGCTCGGGATACGGAAAAAGAACAAGGGGATCAAAGACATAAGGAGACCCTGGTACGTAATAGTGCTGCGGGTCATCGGAAGTATAGCTTCTTTGCCCATAGTCCTTGCGATAGGTATTTGCATATATGCAGGGATCGCCAATATCGTCGATAAGAATACAAACCTTCCAAGGGCTGTAATGTCTAATGACTATGTGCGGGCTGAACGCATCCTGCGTCGCGGAGCCGATCCGGATATCAGGGACAGAGACGGAAAAACGCTTCTCATGTGCATAGTCGCCCACGATGCCTTTACCCCCGACGAAGGCTACGACAGATACGAGTATATAAACGATGATTCAAGAAGCGACGAAGACGACATTGAAATGATGGAGCTTCTCCTTGAATACGGGGCAGATATCAATGCGACAGTAACCGACTGCGGAGATGAGTCCAATCATGAATACGATGAAAACGGATGGAACAGCATATATGCAAATTCCGATCATCCCTGTGGCAATACGCCTCTGATCTACGCGGTCAGACTCAACAATGCGGATATAGTGGAATTCCTGATCGATAACGGAGCAGATGTTAATGCGGCCAATGCATGCGGCTTTACTCCGATCCTGATGTGTGCGGATCTGCGTCTCGACGATAACGGCGGACCTGAGATCGCCAGGATCCTTCTGAACGAAGGCGCCGATCCCCATGCCGTCACCAATTTCCACCAGGATATAACCTGGCTTCTTATGAGAAACAACCCAAATGGTAATGAACTGTTGGAAGCTTGTATTGACTCTGCGCTTTAATCGATAAAAACAGCTGTTTCTTGCCAATGAGCTTGCCACAGGCGGTACGGCTGCCGGCAACCGCCGCTCTTTAATTTGCCAAATACACATCTCTGAAGGATAATTGTCTTGATGAGTACGGTAAGAAGAAAGAGTAACGGCGAATATATGGTATTATCGTTTCTTGCGATAATAATGGTGGTGGACGCTCACTGCGGTTCACCGCTTCGTCTGTTTACGCATATATTCCCTTACAACTCATTTTTTATGCCGCTGTTTGTTTTCATATCAGGTTATTTCTTTTCACCGGATAAGCTCTCGGACCTCGGCGGGTATATCAAGGGGAAGTTCAAGCGGCTCATTATCCCCTACTACATCTATATGTTCATCTACTGCGGGATCCTTTTTATCCTCAAGCACACTACCCCCTTCTGCTACGGATCGAGGATCACCCTCTATAACTTCTTCGTATCCCCCTGGACCGACGGAGAACGTTTCACCATAACGAATCCTTCCTGGTTCGTTCCCACCCTCTTTCTCATAACGGTCCTTTATGCGGTCTTAAGGAAGATCCTGGGAAAGGTCTGGAATGACCCGGCGGCATTTATCGTCTTTCTCGTTATCGGCATCTTCGCCGTATATGTGAGCCTCAGGGGCATCCCCGACGCTTACCGTGAATACATCCTGCAGCCCCTTCGTGTGGCCTTCCTTATGCCCTTCTATCAGGGGGCATTCTGCTATAGGAAATATATCGAGAAAAAAGCCCGCGAAAAGGTCCCTTTCATCCTCGTGTTATCGGTTACGGTGCTTATTAATTTCATCCTCATTCACAGGATCGGAAATATCAAGTTCGCGGTCAACTACATGACCTCCGAAAGCCTTGCGGGGAACACCTCTTTCCCGGCTTTGCTGATCCCATACGTCGTTGCCTTGACCGGCATATTCTTCTGGATAAGGATATCGAGGATATTGACCCCCGCCCTCGAGAATAACCCCTTCGTGAACTTCGTATCCGATAAGACCTTCGACATCATGATGCATCATGTCTTCTTCATGACGGTGACCAACTGGGTATTGTTGCTGATAAACGGCTTCTTCCCCCTTCAGGGTCTCGAGACCGAGCGCATCTATATCGATTGCTGGTACAGATATACCGGAAGCTCCGGCATCTTTAATCTTATATACTTCGTAACCGGATTCTTCTTGTCGGTGCTCCTGTCTTATCTCACCTCCCGTCTTATCCTCCGTATCCGAAACAGACATTGATTAATGCAACCTCTTTCTATACAATGGTTCTGTTATTTTATAAGCGGAGGAATAGGATAAATGAATAAGATCATGCGTTTTTTAAGAGCCGGCCTTGTAATCTTCGCCGGTATCGTGATCCTTATAATGGGAGCCCGGCAGGGCAAGTCCATGAGCAAGGATCCCATCGACCTCAGCGATCCCAATGTTGACTGGAGCGAGCTTGAGGTGGGCGATCACGTTAAGATGAAGATCGAATACACCCTCGGTGAGTTCTCCAACACTACGGACGACGGTAAGGAAGTATCCAGAAAGTACTCTTATCCCCGTATAGAGAACGATATGATCGTCGATGTCATCGGCATCCACGTAAACGCTGCAGACTTCGCAAAGTATGATGCACTTTATGATGCTACGGTGGATTGGTGGGAAGGAACCACAAACAGCGTCGAGGCTGATCCCATTGAGATCGACGGTGTCATCAAGAAGCTCGATAATGATGAGATCGGATTCCACGAGGAATACCTGGACGGACTTTTCTCATCCTCTGAGCTTGAGGATTCCAAGTACGAGCTTGCCGTCTATCCCAACATGGATAACAATATCCTCACTGTGGTGATCGGTGCCGTCATTACCCTCGCAGGTCTCGGATACGCCGCTTACGTATTCATTAAGAAGTAATAGGATAAAAGATCTTATGGAACAGAAAGGACTGCCGCATAAACGGCAGTCCTTTCTGTTTACTTAAGTAACGGCTCAGGCCTTCCAGAGACCGTGAAGATTGCAGTAAGCATAAGCTGCGATCACATCAACGCTGTCGAGCACCGCAAATACTGCCTTGGGATCGTCACCGGGATTGAGGCTGGCAAACTGTACGCCGGCAGTGGTCTCGAGAACCACAAGGGAGATGTAGTGTTCCTCGGCCATGGGATGGGCAACTGAACCAACGGATACGGTAACGAGACCGCCTTCCCTGACGATAACGGGGACGTGCTTTTCTACTGCTGCGTCAACGGAACCGGGAACGATCTCTTCCATCTTTGCTCCGCAGCACATTACGGGCACCTTGCTGTCAACGACCTTGACTACGATATTTCCGCAGTGGCTGCAACGATAAAACTTAACTTCCATGACAATAACCTCCGTCAGATGATGTACCGTTATTCTAACACAGATCAGCCGACCTTTTCGAGGGAAACGGTGCCGTCTGATAAGGGCGTGATCTTATAGAAGGAATTCTCCTCGAAGTCCATGTTGCCGTTGAACTCACGGAGGCCTTCGTTGAAGCCGTCGCAGGTATTGATCACATAGAGATAATCGTTCTTGGCAAGCTCCTCTACTATGAGCCTCTTATTGCCGGCATCGGAGTAGTCCACGGCGTAGGAACCGGGATAGTTCTCGCAGATATCCACTTGGTTGATGTAGTACTGTACAAAGAGCTGCATGGGGCTCCACCACTGGGGATGGGTGGATATGGCCTTGTCGTAGACGATGAACACCTTGGAATCCTCGGGAACGACGCGGGCTATCTCCCCTGCATAGTTCCTGTACATGGAGTAGGGGTTCTCCTTACCCCTCTGGGGTACGATATTCGAAAGGTTTACGGAGTTGAGGATGATACTTGCCATGAGAGCTGCAGATACCAGGATGACCGCTCCTTTGCGGTTATCGATCCCCTTAAGCAGCAGCGGAAGCAACAGGGCAAACAATACCAGGAGTTCACCCAGCACATAGGAATCCATATATCGCGTGAAACCCGCAAGGACCTCCTTCTCGTTGTCGGGGAAACAGAAAAGGTAAAGGATGGACATCATGAATGCGTATCCGAGGGTTCCCACAAGAAATGATATTCCGATCATGATCCCCGTTTTACGGTCGAGCTTCCTGAGGAACGCCACGGCGATGATGATGATCGCGATACAAAGGATAAACATGGACGCATAGGTCAGGGGAAGGAAGGGAACATTGTTGATCTTCTTAGTGAAGATCGCATCGATATAATCCGCGAAGGTATCCCGGAGGATGCCCGTGGTCTTTCCCGTAACGGCATCAAGATACTCTCCCATGTCGATACGCCTCAGGTTGAACTGACCGTTCATGTAACTGAAGTCATCGTCTGATATGAACCTGGACTTATAGGCGGACCAGGAGGCGGTAAACGCCAGGGGGATTGCGAGCAGCGCGCAATCCACAAGGATATACTTCCATATGTTCCTGAGGGCATTTTTCTCCTTGAGGACAATGAGCTCCCTGATGAACAGCATCAGAAGAGCGACCATTATGAAGGCGATGCCCACCTGCTTGACCAGTACAAGGGAAGCGGAAACGATTCCGAAGGATACCATGGAAAGAACATCCTTTCCGTCCCATTCAGCGGCCTTGATGCAAAGGTAACAGAACATGAAGGACATCAGCACATCCGGGAGGATGGAATTGATGATCTTCTGATCCCAAAGATCCACGGAGTATTCCAGCATCAATACGGATACCAGGACCGAAAGGGAGATCAGGAATGCGGGGATGATGTCCTTCTTACTAAGGCCCTTCCTGCCCGTTATCCTCTCGCAGACGGAGGGAACGAAGAAAGACAGGGTGAACACCTGCATGGCGATCGTAACCTTGCCCTCGGAATATCCCGTCAGGGCAGTCCAGAAGAATTCATTGAGGCAGGAAAAGGGCGGATAGTCCTTATGCCACAACTGCCTTGATTCGGGGACGCAGTGGAAACGGTCGAGCCTTAAGGTCTCCTTTACCATGATGCCCCAGTGGGTATATTCATCCCAGTCGAGGAACTGCTTCCCCAGAAGGGTGAAACAGGCCACGAAGAACATTACTATGAACGCCACAAAGCCCACGGTAAATATGTTGTTCTTATTCTCCTTATCCTTCCGGCACATGAGCACCGTGACGATGAGGGAAACACCTGTCAGGATAAAGATAAGTGCAAACGAAACAGTAAAGGTTCCGAAGAGATATTGTCCGATATAAAGGATCAGCGATACGGCACACATAACGGGCGGCAGCACATGGCCGAAGCTCCTTTTTGTCAGTCCGGCGGCTCCGAAGGTCAGGAGCGTAAATATGATCAATGGCATCACCAGCCTGAATGCCGTCAATAATGTCGTCATGTATCCACCTCTGCTTCCGCTTCTACTGCGGGAATATTTTCCTCATATGTTACTCCGGATCCGGTGTTCGGGGAAAGGGCCGACCAGATAAGATCCAGGACGAAGAGCACCCCGAGGCTGATGCATAGGATCTTCCTTACATCGGGTCGTATCTTCCGGTAGAGATTATCCAGGAGCGGAGCGAATATGTAAGTGAATCCGATACCCGCCAGTCCGAATACGAACAGTCCCTCGAGACAGATCCTGCCGTGGATATTAAGGAAGTATCCGGTATAGTCCCACCACTTGGTATCAAAGAGCGTCTCCAGGATCCAGGCGGTAAAGTACTCCAGGATGCCGCAGACAGTGAACGCGCCGAAGAACATGAGCCAGGGATTTTTCCTTAAGGGTCGCAGGCCGAAGATTATAAGGACGCCGCCCACACCGTATATGGGGAGCCAGGGTCCGTGCATCGTTCCCCTGTTGGCAAGGACGCCCTCGTTTAATAGCGTATAGAAGACCTCCCAAACGTAACCCACAAAGGAGAACGAGAAGAAGAACAGGACGCAGGTAATGAAGGTATACTTCCTGTCATAGTCGATATTGATCCACTTTCTCTTCTCCAGGGGCTCGATGAAATAAGCATAGTCGGGATAGTCGGAATCGAAGACCTTGTCCGTGGCAAGGTTCGTATCCTTAAGTCGCGCATAGTCGTCGATCAAAGCATACTTACGGGCCCTGAGGGACATATAGACCTCCGCATAAAAGCATTCGCGGAAGGGATCCACGAAGAAGGTCGCAAGGAGATTAAAGGTGAAGGAGTTGAGGATATAGGCGAAGATAAAGACCACATCGGCGAGGAAGAGCTTCCACTTATCACCGCGGGTCATCTGCTTAGATATCCTGAAGGCCGTCTTCCACTCTATCTCGGGATTCTCCGCCAGGATATAGGGGATCATCCTGTACTCGTAACGCTTGATCACGCCTCCTATTATGGTAAGGTTCCAGAGGAACTGGAAAATGTACCTGATGAGCATTACCTTGGCAACGTTCCTCGTCTTCCCGTATTTATAAACGAAAAGGAGCTTATCCGCCTTGGTCCTGGTGTATCTGCGCTTCTCCAGGAAGAACCTGCACATACCCACGTTCACGATATTCTTGATGAAGATCAGGAACAGGAACATGAGGACGACCACCACGAATATGGTGACGGATCTGGCGATCATACCCTTGAATACCAGGGTGTTTATTCCGTTGACGATGCCGAAAAACAGGGAGCCGGAGTCGTTGGTCTGATTGACGAACACCGACATGACGCCCTTAGTGTATTTCATTCCGGTGGTCTGTGCGTCCGTTTCCAGGGAGGACTGCATCTCCACGATCTCCTCGATGGTCCCCGCCGCATCGTTACCGAGGCTTCTTCCCACACTGGTATTATTCCCGTTGGAACTGAAGGCATATCCGGAAACGAATATGCTCACAAGGAATACCACCATGACGTTCAGGAAGTATTTGGATCTGAGGTTTTTCCAGGATCTTTTGATCAGTTCGGGAAAAGAATCCATAAAGACCGCCTTTCAAGATTTACAGTTATGAATTTAACATTTATAATGACTTGTTGCAATGATATAATCAGTTAGAAAAATCACCGAGGAATATGCAAATGAAATTACCCAGCTTATATATAGTCATCCCCTGTTACAACGAAGAAGAAGTCCTTCCCATCACAGCTCCCGAATTCCTGGCTCAGCTGGAATCCATGAAGAACGACAACCTGATCTCCGACGAGAGCAGGATACTTTTCGTAAACGACGGTTCCAAGGACAGGACCTGGGAGATCATCAAGGAACTCTCCTCGGAAAACAAGATCTATCAGGGCATTTGCTTAAGCCGCAACAGAGGTCATCAGAATGCTCTCCTGGCAGGTCTCATGGAAGCCAAGGGGCTCTGTGACATCACCATCTCCATCGACTGCGACGG
>DNAE01000228.1 GCA_003543635.1 Clostridiales bacterium
GGGGGCTTAGATGAATAATATCGAAGCAGCTAAAGAGACGATCAAGATCACGGAAAGCGGAGTTTACGAGGTTTCCGGCAAGAAGATCCGTTTTGATGCGGAAAAGTATAGGGGAGTCGTTGTCTATTCTCCTGAAGCAGGACAGGAACTGCTTAACAAGGCAGGGTCTTTTATGAGTCAGGGAGAAATGTGCAAGATAAGTGTCGTCAATTCGGATTCCTTCGAGGCGGCCAAAGATCTTCACGATCCGTGTGTAATGAATTTTGCCAATGCTCATAATCCGGGAGGAGGGTTCAAACTCGGAGCCAATACCCAGGAGGAAGCTCTTTGCAGATGCAGCACCCTATATGCGTCCATATCTTCTTCTGATGCATCTGAGATGTACCGCTACAACAATACACATATTGGTATGGTCGAGTCCGACTATATGCTCTTGTCGAAGAAAGTCCTTGTTTTCCGTAGTGCGGATCTTAAACTCCTCACTAACCCCTTCACCGTGGGAGTAATAACGGTTCCTGCTCCGAACAGAAGATGCGCCGCGCTTTTTGCTTCTTCAAAACTGGTAGAGGAGACAATGATAAGAAGGATAAGGATACTCCTTTTGATCGCTGCGGTTAACGGATATAAAAGTCTTGTTCTTGGCGCCTGGGGTTGCGGAGCCTTTGGTAATAAACCGGAGGATGTGGCCGGTTTCTTCCGGCAGGTCCTCGTTGATGAAGGATACGGGAGACTCTTCAATGAAGTCAGATTTGCGATCTACGGAGCAGAAAACGGCAACAACATAACTGCATTCCGCAGAGTTATGGCTGGTAAGCGTAAGGTTACGGCAGAGGAAAGGCAGAGCCTCCTGGAGCATCCTGAGCTTGTTATGTTCTCTGTGAAGAGCGGCCCTTTGACGGCGATCAGGAATATCCTTCCGGTGCTTGCCTGTGCCGTGGTGATAATCTGTTTGTCGGCGGCGGTGGTATATACTCCCTTTGCGGAATCCCATCCCGTTATTGCATACACCTTGATGATATTGATAATGTGCATCCTGATCGGGGCGTCCGTTCCTGCAGTTGCCAAGGTATCCCGTCACATGGATAAGAAAGCGCAGGACAGCCATTATGCGTGCCTTCTTCGAAGAAAGCTCCCCAAAGACCTTTTCTGTTCTGTGGTCACCATCCAATATACCGTTCCCCAGTCCGGGGAGGGAGCTTATACAGAGGATGGAAAGAAGCATGAATTCGGATACTGCGGATACCGGAATGCGTTTCCCTTTGATCCCGGTACTAAGGTCGCGCTGGTTACGGATCATAAAGGCTTTTCGGCCTTCGTGAGGTATGACGAGTTAACCGGAAGTCTTTTCGTATCGTGACTTTAGTCATATTGTATTATACTATCTGACGGGAAAGAAATAATGACCGGAGGGTTTTATGAGCAGTGAGATCTGGGATCTTTATGACCGTAACGGAAAGAGAACGGGGGAGACCTTTGAGAGATACTTCGGAGGCTTTCATGATATCCCCGAGGGATCGTACCATCTGGTGGTGGATCTTCTTGTGCTTCACGGTGACGGCACTTACCTTCTGACAAAAAGAAGCGATATCAAGGATGTTTATCCGGGGTATTGGGAGGCGAGTGCCGGGGGATCCGCCGTGAGCGGGGAAGAGCCGGAGGAAGCCGCAAGAAGAGAGCTCTTTGAGGAGACCGGATTGACTCCTGATTCCCTGGAACTTGTAAGCATCGTTTTTAAGGACAGCAGCCACGGAATGTACTATTCCTACCTGGCACGGGTGAGCGGCGATAAGACGGTGACGTTGCAGGAGGGAGAGACCACCGACTACAAGTGGGTCGACAGGGAAGGCTTCCTGGAATATGTGGACGCGAAGGATTCCATGACTGCGCATAATCAGAGATATGAGAAGTATATAAATGCCATAAGGAGCGGAAGAGTTCCGGTCAGAATGGCCTGCGCCGGGGATATCCCCGCCATAATGGAGCTGCTCAAGCAGGTGAACAAGGTGCACCACGACGGTCGCCCGGATCTCTTTAAGCTCAACACGAAGTATACCGAGGGGGAGCTTGAGGGCATTATAAGAAACGACCGGACCCCGGTCTTCGTATACGAAGGGGAGGACGGAAGGATCCTGGGGCACGGCTTTTGCGTGCTGCAGCGTCCGGAAAATACCAGGCTCCTTACGGATATCCTGACCTTATATATCGATGATATCTGCGTGGACGAGAATAGCCGCGGACAGCATGTGGGATCGGAAATCTACGGACACATCCTGGAATTTGCCCGAAGATGCGGATGCCATAATGTGACCCTTAATGTGTGGAACTGCAATCCGGGTGCCATGGCTTTCTATAAGAAACTGGGCCTTGTTCCCTATAAGGTGGGAATGGAAAAGATCCTTTGATCTTCTGATAGATCCAACCATTCGCGAAAAAAACATTTGACAAGTTAGCCGTAACTAACCAGTTAACGGTGTTAACTTGACGCGAGGTCTGATTTTAAGTGGATACAAAGGAGAAGACCACCACCGCCATCGTCGGTCCCTCAGGAGGAGGTGACGGAGGCAACGCGGATCAGATAGTGGTGGTGGATAAGGGACGCATAGTCCAGAAGGGTACCCACGATGAGCTTATCGCCGAACAGGGTATCTACAGGGACTTCGTCACGGGACGGAAGAAAGCCGTCAGCTGGAAGATATAAGATACGTCAGGAAAGGGACTGCCCTGCGGGTGCTTCCGCGGGCTTCGGGGTGCCGCAGTTTCCGCAGAACTTGAAGGCGGAAAGGGTACCGCATCGGGGGCAGTTCCAGGTATCTCCCACGGGGCGTGCCTTACCGCAGTTCGAGCAGAAGTTCAGGGAATTCTCCGCGCCGCAGATGCACTTCCATTTTCCGATGACGGAAGGTCTGTAGATCGTCTGGATATCCTGAGGGAGCATCAATATGCAGAAGTCGTTCTTTGACGCTTTGTTGACTATGATGACGGAGAAGGTGAACAGGAAGATAATGTATCCTATCCAGAGGAGAAGGCTCAGACCCGTGAGGATGTCGTACTCGGAGGCTTCTCCACCCATTATGATGGCGTCGTAGATACCGTGGATGACCATGGGAAGGAAGATGGAAAGACAGGTGTATTTGCTCTGCCCCTTCTTGTCGCCCTTGATCTTCGCATATTTTGCCTTGCTGTAGAAGTATCCCATGAACACTGCAAAACACGCGTGACCCGGGATGGCGGTGAACATGCGGAGGATCGCCGTTCCGATACCGTTGCTGAAGACGTACTCGATATTCTCCAGGGCGGCAAAACCCAGGGATACGAATACGGCATAGACGATGGCATCGTAGCTGTAGTTAAAGTGCTTGCTCTTCCAGGTGATGAGGCGGAGCACCACATACTTTCCCAGTTCCTCCGCGGGGCCCACCACGATCATGGCGAAAAGGACCATCTTTATCACGGGGGCGTAGGGGAAGATGAATTCCAGGATCACCTGGCCTATGAGCTCAGCGATGATCGCCGTAATCACGGTGG
>DNAE01000195.1 GCA_003543635.1 Clostridiales bacterium
TCTGCCACATGTGGGAAGGCGCCGGCGCGATTCGCTTCGGCATCTATGCCTGCAGCCCCGAGGATTCGAGCTTTACCGCCCGGTTCTCTTCTCTTGCCATGCTTCCCTGCGCCTGGGAGGCCCACGACGGGCAGCAGCCGGATCAGCTTTAGGAGATGTTTTTGTTGTAGAACTTGCTCCTGTATTGCTTGGGGGTATAGCCGGTCCTTTCCTTGAAGCGTTTGGTGAAGTAGCTTTGGGTGCAGAAGGAAAGGGAGAGGGCTATGTTTGCATAGGAGTAGTCGGTCCTGGTGAGCAGGGCCTTAGCTGTCTTTATGCGTAGCGATATCAGGTATTCGCCGAAGGTGACTCCCACTTCTTCTTTGAATCTTCGCTCCAGGTAGCAGGGATTGAGTCGTACTTCATTTGCCACGTCCTCCAAGGTGATGCGGCTGTTGAAGTGGGTGGAGACATAGTCCATGGCATGGCTGATGGGGCGGGAGTAGTTTTTTATGTTCTCTCTTACCATGTTCACGAATCTCGTCCAGATCTCCAGATTGAGCCTTCTGATCTCTTTTGCGGATGTGGCCTTGTCCGCCTTTCTGATATAGAGGTCGGATACGGAGTAGACCTCCTCCTGGGGTACTCCCGCTTCGATGGTGTATCTGGTTGCGAGGCCGGTGTTGACGATGAAGAGGTAGCGCATGTTCTTAAGGGGGTCGTCCGAGAGCGTCCCCTGGAGAGATGGCTCGATTATGTAGTCCGATTCCTCTACGGCTCTCATGTCGCCCTGCATCAGGAGGTAGAATCTCTCGTTTTCCTTGCGGTAGGTGGTGTGGGAGAAGCTGTTCTCCGTGTTCTCGTGGATGAGCAGCATTATCTCTTCCGAACTGATGAGCTTTTCTTCCATGGGATTTTCCTCGCATAAAGATATTGATACTAAAGTCAAGATAATTATATAACGGTTGTTGGCGGAATTGTATATTTTACTTAAGAATTCCGGGGAGGATCGTTATGAGCAGGAGATTGTCTAAGCAGGTTCTCGGATTGTTTTCCGTATTGATAATGTTCCACCATATGGCACTGAGGACATGTGCTCCTTATCTGCCGGAGAGTGTTTTCCGCCACGGCCTGGAGCCCTTCCTTTCCATAGGATATCTGCTGGTATCCTTCTTCTTTTTCTGTTCCGGATACGGACTCATCAAGAGTTCCCGCAATAAGGAGAACTACTTCCGGGGATTCTTTGTTAAGAGGCTGAACAGGATCCTCTTTGTGGTCCTGGTAACGGATGTTATCTATCTCATATTCCGTATCCAAAAGGGGATCCCGGCGTTCCCGGTGAATCCCTATTCCTGGTTCATATTCTGCATAGCGGTCCTATATGCGGGATTCTTCCTGTTTTACCGTAAGGAAGGCCATTTCTCGGTTGTGCTTCTGTCCCTATTCCTGCTTGTCTATACCGTGTTCTGCTACACCTTCGCCCTCGGCAACTGGTGGTTTAATGCGGCGCCTGCATTTATCGCGGGCATCGTGGCAGGGGATAAGCAGTTGGCGACTTCGAAGAAGAAGGCAGTTATCTCGGGGTGTATATTCGTCGTTTGCTTCTTTATTTCCGAGAACGGGATAATTGTTTATAAGCTTTTGGGAGAGCCCGGCTATTTCCTTGTGGATCTCATCACTATCGTACTCCAGATGGTTGCTTCCTGTGCTTTCTCTCTGGCTCTTTACTATCTTCTGTCGGGGATGCGGGAGCCTTCCGAGAACAAGGTCTCCAAGGTGTTGGATCTTCTGGGCGGCATGACGCTGGAGCTCTATTTGATACACGGCTTCTTTGTTAACTTCTTCAGCTTCTCCTATATCTCCGATAACGTGGGATCTTATTTCTACATAAGTAACGTGGTGCTTTATGTTTTGGCGGTGTCAGTCTGCTCCGTAGTTGCCGCCTTCCTTATCCGGAAGCTCGCGGACTTTGTCGCGGAGCTTTATAAGGAGTCCGACTTTATGAAGGTCTTAATGAGGGACATTAAGATCGTTGTTGCCGCGGGACTTATCCTGGGCACCGTCGTTCTCATATTCACTTCCGTGGGGCAGGTGATCAGGAGCTCTTCCGCGAAGGAGCGTCTTGCGCAGATGAAGGACGAGACGGTAACGATGCTTTCCGTTAACGGCTGCGATACGGCGGTATACGTAACGGGTGAAGGGGAGTATACCATTGTCCTCATGGAATCGGATGTTATGCCCTGCGCCACCTTGCACGCCAAGCCCTTGGCTGATGAACTTGCGGCCGACTATAAGGTGGTGGTGATTGACTATCCCGGCACCGGGTATAGCGGGGATACTTCGGCCGAGCGCACCTGTGACTTCTATGCCGATACCGTAAGGGGGGTGCTGGAGCAGTTGGATATCAGGGAGAATATTATACTGTTGCCCCATGCCCTTTCCGCGGTCTATGCCTACCGCTATATCGAGAAGTATCCCGAGGGGGTGGAAGGTGTTGTCTTCGTGGATGCGGTGACCCCGGAGTTCGCGGACCACATCGTTTCCTCTTACAGCAGAAATGACGCCGAGTATGAGTGGAACATAACGAACTCTATCCGTGCCGAGGCCTGCAAGCGTCAGCTCCTCTACAGGACGGGACTTGTGGCCATGGATATGTCGGGCTATAACAGCCTGTTCGCATCAACGCCCCTGAGAAAGGATATGCCCGCCATGGCGGATATGATGTTCTCGAACTACCTTACGGGAGGCCACAGGGCGGAGCTTTCCATGGCGTATTCCAACCTGGTATCCATGCAGGATTTCGTTATGCCTTCGGACCTTCCGGTGTCCTTTGTCCTGAGCAGCGTCACCCGCGCCAACATGAGTTACGGGATCTCGTTCCTTAATTCCTATGAGAGCATGATCACCAACGACGACATCCAGTCGGTGTATGTGGTGAACGGCAACGTTTACGTCTATTTCTACAACCCCAAGCTCATCAAGTCCAAGGTGGACGACCTCGTTTTGTCCCTTTGAACTTTTCGCGAAAAAGGGTTGACGTTCGAAAATATATTGCATAAAATATAATTGCAACAAATATAAAGGAGCGTTTCCATGAAATACGACTATCGCGAGGCCATGAAGCTTTCAAATCAGCT
>DNAE01000078.1 GCA_003543635.1 Clostridiales bacterium
GAGTATGGGACATCAAGTCCAGATCAGAGGAAATTGACTATGCAGAGGCTCGCGGTATCCCCGTCCCCGTAACAAAGGAGAACAACTACAGTAAGGATGAGAACCTCTGGCACCTTTCCCACGAGGGTATGGATCTTGAGGATCCTGCCAATGAGCCTGATCTCGATAAGATCCTCGAGCTCATGGTATCCCCCGAGAAGGCTCCCGATAAACCCACTTACGTAACATTCAAGTTCGATAAGGGTATCCCCGTTGAAGTTGACGGCCAGAAGCTCTCCCCCGTTGATATGCTCAAGTACTGCAATAAGGTTGCAGGCGCAAACGGTGTAGGTATCGCCGATATCGTTGAGAACCGTCTCGTGGGCATGAAGAGCCGCGGCGTATACGAGACACCCGGCGGAACACTTATGTATGCCGCTCACAGAGAACTTGAGCTCCTGACACTTGAGCGTGATACCCTTCACTACAAGGATCTCGTAGCTCAGAAGTTCGCAGAGCTCGTTTACTACGGACAGTGGTTCCACCCTCTTCGTGAGGCTCTCTCCGCCTTCGTCGATGAGACTCAGAAGGTCGTTACCGGTGAAGTCAAGATGAAGCTCTATAAGGGTAACTGCACACCTGCAGGCGCTAAGTCACCTTATTCCCTCTACGATGAGGAGATCGCAACATTCGAGGCAGAGGATGTTTACGATCAGGCTGATGCAGGCGGATTTATCAACTGCTTCGGTCTTCCCATGAAGGTCGTTGCTCAGATGAAGAAGAAGAACGGACTTCTTTGATATCATCTGATCTTTGATTAAGAACAGCGGCTGCCTCATAATAGAGACAGCCGTTTTTATATTTAAGGAGTAAAGCCATGAGGATCAGACCGTTTAAGAAATGTGATGCTGATACGATCATTTCCTGGATAAAGAACGAGCGGATCTTCCGCTATTGGTGCGCAGACAGATTTGAATCTTATCCGATAACAGGGAAAGACCTGATCGCACAGTATGAAGATCTCGCATTTAACGACGACATATTTCATTTTGTGGCATTCGATGAGTCAGGATTGATCGGACACTTTAACATCCGCTATCCCGATAAGAATGATATCAATACCGTAAGACTCGGATATGTTATCGTTGATGACTCAAGGCGTGGTCAGGGGCTTGGCAAGAAGATGATAAGGATGGCTTTGGATTATGCCGTTACGTTTATGAAAGCAAACAAAGTAACTATCGGCGTATTCGATAATAATCCTTCAGCCCTTTACTGTTATCTTAACGCAGGCTTCAAGGATACGGGCGTAACAGAGATCTACTCCTGCTTAGGCGAAGACTGGACATGTAAGGAACTGATCTATATTCCGGAGGACTAATTATGATCGATTACAGGTTAATGAGCATCGCTGATTATCAGCAGTGCTATGATCTTTGGATCAAATGCGGTAACGGTCTTAACGACAAGGACGATTCTTATGAAGGTATAGATAAATACCTGAAGCGTAATCCCTCAACTTCCTTTGTTGCAACTTGTGACGGACGGGTCGTTGGTGTTATATTATGTGGGCACGACGGCAGGCGCGGGATCATCCAGCATGCATGTGTTTCTCCGGATCTAAGGAGACATCATATCGGTAAAAGGCTTGTCGAACTTGCATTGGAAGCGCTTAAGAGAGAAGGTATCAATAAGGTCCTCCTGGTCGCCTTCAAGAAAAACGAAGGCGGAAACGCATTCTGGGAGGATCAGGGCTTTACGCTTCGTGAAGATCTGAATTACAGGAACAAGGCTTTAACGGAATTAGTAAGGATTGATCCTGATTACGTAAAGGAGTAACAATATGGCAAAGAAAATGTGGGCCGGACGTTTTGAGAAGGCAACTGATAAGACGGTCAACGATTACAACTCTTCCCTTCCCTTTGATTCAAGGATGTATTCCCAGGATATCGAAGGTTCCATCGCTCATTCCGCGATGCTTGCCCGTCAGGGGATCATCTCCCGTGAGGATGCGGATTCCATCCGCGAAGGTCTCCTTTCCATCAAGGCTGATATCGAATCCGGTAAGCTCACCTTCGATTCCGACGCGGAAGATATCCACATGTTCGTGGAGGAGGAACTTACTTCACGTATCGGAGATGCGGGTAAGAGGCTTCATACAGGCCGTTCCCGTAACGATCAGGTAGCCCTAGATCAGCGTCTCTACCTTGTGGATGAAGCCATTGAAGTTAAGGAACTTCTCGATGAACTCATCACGGTCCTTACGGAAACAGCCAAGGAGCATCTTACCACTTATATGCCCGGTTATACCCACCTTCAGAGGGCACAACCCATAACATATGCCCACTATCTCACAGCATATATCGAGATGTTTAAGAGGGACCTGGACAGGATTGATCAGGCTGCCGCCAGAGCAAATATCTCTCCCCTGGGATCCGGAGCTCTTGCGGGAACCACTTATCCCTTGGACCGCGAGTCTGTTGCCGAAGAGCTGGGCATGGACGGCGTAACGTTGTGCTCCCTGGACGGAGTTGCAGACCGTGACTTTGCCATAGAGTTCGCCTCCGCCGCCTCTATACTGATGATGCACTTATCAAGGATGTCCGAGGAGATCATCCTCTACGCATCCCAGGAATTCAAGTTCTACGAGCTTGACGACGCTTACTCCACGGGATCTTCCATGATGCCCCAGAAGAAGAACCCCGATGTGGCTGAGCTTACCCGCGGTAAGACCGGTCGCGTCTATGGTGATCTTATCTCCCTGCTCGTCATCATGAAGGGACTTCCCCTTACTTATAACAAGGATATGCAGGAAGTTCAGGAGTCCTTATTTGATGTCATAGATACCATCAAGGCAGTCCTCCCTCCCTTCACCGGCATGATGAAGACCATGACCATCCGCAAGGATAATATGGAAGCTGCTGCCTTAGGCGGATTCACAAATGCCACTGACCTGGCAGATTATCTGGTACGTAAGGGCATTCCCTTCAGGTCCACCCATGAGATCTCAGGTAAGCTCGTTCACTACTGCATCGAGAACAATACGACTCTCGAGAAACTCTCTCTTGAAGAGTTCAAGCAGTTCTCCGACCTCATCGAGGAGGATGTCTACGATGCTATCTCCCTTGAGACCTGCGTGAATAAGAGGACCATAACAGGAGCTCCCGCCCCCGAGACGGTGGCGAAATATCTGGAAAACCTTTAATTCAGGTATC
>DNAE01000152.1 GCA_003543635.1 Clostridiales bacterium
GGAACGGAAGGGCGGTATCCATCGAAGAGAAGCCCGAACATCCCAAGAGCAACTACTGCGTAACGGGGCTTTATTTCTACGATAACAGGGTGGTGGAATTCGCCAAGTCGCTGAAGCCCTCCGCCAGGAACGAATATGAGATAACGGATCTCAACAGGATCTATATGGAGAAGGGCGACCTTAACGTGGAGCTCCTGGGTCAGGGCTTTACCTGGCTCGACACGGGTACCCACGAGAGCCTCGTGGAGGCCACGAACTTCGTAAAGATCATGGAGCAGCACCAGCACAGGAAGCTTGCCTGCCTGGAAGAGATCGCATATATAAACGGATGGATCGGCAAGGAAGCCGTTATGGAGGTTGCCCTTGCGAGAAAGAATAATCAGTACGGTCAGTATCTGATGGACGTCTTGAACGGCAAGTTCATCGATACATTGCACTGACGGGAGGAAAACATGAACATAATAGTAACAGGCGGCGCGGGATTTATCGGAAGCAACTTCGTATTCCACATGCTGAACAAGTATCCCGACTACAGGATCATATGCCTCGATAAGCTCACATATGCGGGTAATATCTCCACATTGGAGCCCGTAATGGACAATAAGAACTTCCGCTTCGTAAAGGCGGATATCTGCGACAGGGAAGCGGTCTATAAGCTTTTCGAAGAGGAGAAGCCCGACATCGTTGTTAACTTCGCGGCGGAGTCCCACGTTGACAGGTCCATCGAGAATCCCTCGATCTTCCTGGAGACCAATATCATGGGTACCTCGGTACTCATGGATGCCTGCAGGAAGTACGGCATCAAGAGATACCACCAGGTATCCACCGACGAGGTCTACGGTGACCTTCCCCTGGATCGTCCCGACCTGTTCTTCACGGAGAATACACCCATCCACACCAGCAGCCCCTACAGCAGTTCCAAGGCGGGTGCGGATCTTCTCGTCCTGGCATACCACAGGACCTACGGTCTCCCCGTGACCATCAGCCGTTGTTCCAACAACTACGGTCCTTACCACTTCCCCGAGAAGCTGATCCCCCTCATGATAATCAATGCATGTCACGATAAGAGCCTTCCCGTATACGGTGACGGCCTGAATGTCAGGGACTGGCTCTATGTGGAGGACCACTGTGAGGCCATCGACCTCATAATCCACGAGGGCAAGGTGGGCGAAGTATATAACGTCGGCGGACATAACGAGATGGCAAACATCGATATCGTTAAGCTGATCCTCAAGGAGCTCGGCAAGTCCGAGGACCTTATCACATATGTAACCGACAGGAAGGGACACGACAGGCGCTATGCCATCGATCCCACCAAGATCCATACGGAACTGGGCTGGCTTCCCAAGACTAAGTTTCAGGACGGCATAAAGAAGACCATCAAGTGGTATCTGGATAACAAGTCCTGGTGGGAACCCATCGTTTCCGGCGAGTATATGGAATACTACGACAGGATGTATAAAGACAGATAATGAAGATCTTCATAACGGGTGCCAGCGGTCAGCTCGGCCGTGATGTATACGAGGAAGCAAAGAAGCGGGGACACGTGGTAACGGGTACCGCCTATTCTGCCGCCCTCGAGGATGAGGATATCTTCAAACTCGACATAACGGACAGGGAGGCCACGGAGAAGGCCATAGAAGAAGCGGATCCCGATGCGGTGATCCACTGCGCCGCCTGGACTGCCGTTGATGCCGCCGAGCTCCCCGAGAACAGGGAGAGCGTCCTTAAGGTCAATGCCGAGGGTACCGGAAATGTTGCCCGGGCCGCAACAAAGTGCGGTGCCAAGGTGATCTATATCAGCACAGACTATGTCTTCAACGGACAAGGTGAAAGGCCCTGGAGGACAGACGATCCGACGGAGCCCCTGAACACATACGGCTACTCCAAGATGCTGGGCGAGAGGGAGGTCATGCAGGCCACGAAGGACTACTACATAGTCAGGATCGCATGGCTCTTCGGTAACGCCGGCAGGAACTTTGCGGATACCATGCTGAGGCTGAGCGATACCCACGACGAACTCCGTGTGGTAAACGACCAGATAGGAAATCCCACTTATTCACCGGATCTTGCCAGGATCCTCGTGGACATGGCAGAAAGGGAGGAGTACGGCATATACCACGTTACCAACGAAGGTGAACCCGTATCCTGGGCAGACTACGCCAAGGAGATATTCAAGGAGGCAAAGAAGGATACCCGTGTCATCCCCGTTACCACGGAGGAGTACGGAATCTCCCTTGCCAGGCGCCCCAATAACAGCAGGCTGGATAAGAGCAAGCTGGCGCAGCGGGGCTTTGAACCGCTTCCCGACTGGAGGGATGCGCTGGGAAGGTTTCTTCGAAACAAATAAGCAAATTTTTACAGTTTGTTCATGCACATCAAAACACTACCTTGTTAAAATCTAAGGTAGTGTTTTTATATTGCATCACTATGCAAAAAAGAAGAGAGGGAGGAGATCAAACATGAAATACAAGAAACTGATCTCTGCTTTAACGGCCATGTCGCTCGTTATCGGAACGGTACCCACCATGGTATTCGCCGATGAAACAAGCGGGCAGGAGGACTCCGAAGAGGTTATCGTAGCCGAGGAGTCACAGACCGAAGAAGCAACAACAGAGGCTGCGGAAGAGACCGTTGCCGAAGA
>DNAE01000235.1 GCA_003543635.1 Clostridiales bacterium
CCTTTCTTTCTCGGTCTTTTGTCGTTTATTTACCCAGCTCACTTGCTGGAAGGATATCCATCATTATGAAAGGAAGACCCGAATCATTCGACATGCTCACATCGTAGGCATAATCACCCTTGACCGTATATGAGGGATCATTAAGGCCTCCTATCGCCTCCTCTGCCATTGAAACGGCCTCATCGGAAGAGATATCGGGATATACCGTCTGCAGGAAGCTTCCGAAATAGATAAGAAGGAATGAGTAGTAGTCGGAGGTCTCGGAGTATTCAACGAGGACCCTGATAGATGTTACCTTACCGTCGGAATTCCTGACGGTTCCCTGGATGCCCGTACCGAAGGATGTGGCGGTATTGGAGATGGGTGCGCTGAAACCCGTGAACTTGGTATTATCAACGGTACCGTCCTCTCCCTGATCGTATGTTACCGAAGGGATCTCGAAGTTATAGCCCGTAAGGGAGTTTTTGAATATCTCCGTCTCCTTATAACGGGCAGCCATCTCCTCGGGAGTGAAATCGAAGGATCTCAGGGTAATGGCCGGGAGAGCGTAGTAGATGAACACTCCGATAACAACGGCCACAGCAAGGAGGATGCAGATGGGAATAACCGGATCTTTCTTACACTTCTCGATGAAGCTCGTCTTACCCGCGGACTTCATTGCCGCCTTCTTCTCGACCTTCTTCTTTTCCTTTATATCCTTGACCCTCTTGTTCTTTCCCTTATCCAGGACCTCGAGGGCTCTTTCGTATTCATCCTGATCCATGATCTCGTAATCGGAAGGCGCGGTTTCCTCGGAAACGTCTTCCTTAACCTGATCCTTTACATCCTTTGACATAGAATGTGATCCTCCAAAGATTTTTTATGCTGCAATATTATAGCACATTAACAATAATGTATAATCTTTTTATAAAAACCATCGTGAGGAGTCTTATATGTCACATATTCTCATTTCAGGCGGATCTCGGGGCATCGGCGGTTCTGTCACCCTCCGTTTCTCGGTCAAGGGATGGAACGTAACATATCTTTACGTTAACGAAGCAAGGATAACCGGGGACAACATCCTCCCCGTCAAATGCGATGTATCAGATCCGGAGGCCGTAAAAAAGGCCGTAAACGAGGCCCGGGAAAGATTCGGTGACATAGATGTCCTCGTAAGTAACAGCGGCATCTCCAAGACGGGTCTTGCCACGGACTTCGATTTCAACGATTACCGCCGCATCATGGACATCAACTTCGGCGGCCTGTTCAACCTCACGAATGAGATAATCCCCGACATGGTCAGGAGAAAGAGGGGAAATATAATCGCCGTATCTTCCATGTGGGGTCAGACCGGCGCCTCCTGTGAAGCCCTTTACGCGGCCACAAAAGGTGCCGTGGATTCCTATGTTAAATCCCTTGCCAAGGAGCTCGGGCCCTCAGGCATAAGGGTCAATGCAGTCTCCCCCGGAGTCATCGACACCGATATGATGAGCTCCTTCGACGAAGAGACAAAAAAAGAACTTGCCGATGAGACCCCGGTGGGCCATATCGGCAAGCCTTCTGATGTTGCTGATCTTATCTATTACCTCGCATCCGACCGTTCCTCTTTCATAACGGGTCAGATAATCGGGGTAAACGGAGGATTCCTTATCTGATCTCCTTAGCCACCTCGTCAAAGGTATCAATGACAGCCTGGTCGGGAGCCTTAGTCATAAGGCTTACTGCCACAACGAAGATGCAGTTGACGATGAATGCGGGAAGCAGCTCGTAGATATCGAGGACAGAACCCGCAAAGGCAGTCCTGATTATGAACTTCCAGATGAATATCATGGAACCTCCGGCGATCATACCCGTTAAGATACCCCACTTATTTGCCCTCTTCCAGAACAGAGCGAAGAGAACGGCAGGTCCGAAGACTGCACCGAATCCTGCCCAAGCGAAGGATACGATCCTGAATACGGAGCTGTTGGGATCCATGGCAAGGAATACGGCAATGACCGATATCACAAGAACGGAGATCCTGGCAAGGATGATGGCCGTCTTCTCGGAGATATTGATCTTGAACACCTCACGCACAAGGTTCTGGGATACGGAAGAAGCCGCAGCGAGGAGCTGGGAATCCGATGTGGACATGGTGGAAGCAAGGATACCCGCAAGGATTACGCCGCCAACGACTGCAGGCAGAACACCGTGGGTGCTGATGACCTTGGCGATGTCGATGATAAGGGTCTCGGCCTCGGAGTTGTTGGTATACGTGGGAACGATCCCGGAACTCATAAGGGAGTAACCCACCACACCGATGAGGATGGCAACGCCCATGGAGATAACGACCCAAACGGATGCAACCCTTCTTGAAAGGGCGATCTTATTCTTATCCTCGATGGCCATGAACCTCAGGATGATGTGAGGCATGCCGAAGTAACCGAGTCCCCATGCAAGGGTGGAAACGATGGGAAGGAAACCGTAGCTTCCGGTTGTGGCAGAGCCGATATCATAACCCTTGAAGATATCAAGGTAACCGTCGAAGTTCTTAACATTTTCGATGGCATTGGAAAGACCGTTAGTCTTAACGACTCCGAATCCGACGACTACCACGAGAGCTACGGTCATGATGATACTCTGGATGAAGTCCGTGGTCGATGCCGCAAGGAATCCGCCCAGGGCACAGTAAAGGACGATTACAGCCGCGGAGATTATCATGGCAGTAAGATAATCAATACCGAAAAGGGATGAGAAAAGCTTACCGCAGGCGGCAAATCCCGATGCCGTGTAAGGCACGAAGAATATGATGATAAAAATGGCCGCGACCGCAGTAAGGATGTTCTTATCGTCGCCGAATCTTCTGGAGAAGAAATCGGGAACGGTGAAAGATCCCACCTTCTGGGTATAGATACGGAGTCTCTTGGCTACAAAGAGCCAGTTGAGATATGTTCCTATGGCAAGACCGATGGCGGTCCAGGATGCCTCCGCAAGACCCGTCGCCAGGGCAAGTCCGGGAAGTCCCAAAAGGAGCCAGGAACTCATATCGGAAGCCTCAGCACTCATGGCTGCCACAAGGGGACCTAAATGCCTGCCGCCGAGATAGAAATCATCGGAGCTCTTGTTCTTCTTGCTGAAGACCGCACCGATGGCGACCATCATAATAAGAT
>DNAE01000104.1:0-1586 GCA_003543635.1 Clostridiales bacterium
TCCTCCTTCCCGGAATATCTCACCGGGATCAGGATCAGGGCGGCCATTCGCCTTCTGTCCTACGGCACTTACACCATAACGGAATGCGCCTTCCGGGCCGGGTTCCAGTCCACCACCACCTTCAATAAATCCTTCCGGGAGCTCATGGGATGTTCCCCCCGGGAGTTCTGCAGGATGCACCTGTCCGGAAAGCAGTGACTTTCTTTTCGATTAGCATGGGCTAATCAACAGTGATATCATGGGAGCGATATGTATTTAACGAGGTTCATATGACCACTAAACTTGCCACAGGTGGTACAACTGCTGGCAAGAATGAAGCAGAATATAGGGGCTATCTCAATTTAGTTTGAGACAGCCCCATCCTGAATGATACTGGTGGAGACGGGGAGGATCGAACTCCTGACCTCTGCAATGCGAATGCAACGCTCTCCCAGCTGAGCTACGCCCCCAAGCAGTAGGATTATACCACAGCTTCGATCTTTTCCACAGTCTGTTCCAAGGTGAGATCGGCATAGTCCTGGGCATGGATGATCATGCCGTTCTTTCCCTTCTTTGCAAGGGCGCCGGCGATGCAGCCGTTCACCGCGGAGGCGGGATCGTTGGGAGCCATGGGGCCGCCCAGGTCCGTTCTGCACCACCCGGGATCCGTCAGGAAGATCAGGATATCCTCGTCCTCTATGAGACGGGAAAGATCCGCCGTCACCTTGTCCAGGCCCGCCTTACTTGCGGAATAGGGACCCTGCTGGGGCTCCCCTGCGATGCCGGACGTGGTGTTGATGATCCTTCCGAATCCCCTCGCCTTCATCTTGGGGAAGAGGGAATAACAGATCATCATGGGAGCTATGGTATTGACCCTGAAGGACAGCTCGTAGTCCTCCCAGGGAGTATCGAATACATCGCTCCTGTAGGTGACCTGGATGCCCGCGTTATTGAATACGATATCGATGTCGTACTGCTCCAGTTTGGAGATGAGCTCCTCAACGCTTTTCCGGTCCCCGAGATCCGCGCCGAAGCTCACGGCCTTAAGTCCCGCAGCGACTGCTTTTTCTTCAAGGTCCTTAGTGTGGGAAGCGTCCCTGCTCACAAGGATGAGATCTGCCTGAAGCTCGATGAGCTTCTCGGCCATGAGCCTTCCGATGCCCCTTCCGGCACCCGTTACCAATACAAGTCTGTTCTTAATATCCATGGCATTCACCCCTTCATGAGTTCGGACAATTCCAATAGTATATCGACGGGGATTAGGCCCAGTATAAGGACAACGACGACAACGATGATGTCAGGTATCTTGAGCTTAACTCCCCTTCTGAATATAACATATGCCACAAAGGTGACGATTGCGTAAGTGATCCCCCCGGGGATGCTTCCTACGGCCTTCAGGGCACGTCCTATCATCATCACGGGAATGAGCAGGCGGTATCCCGGGAGGGAAGCGGATATGCCTCCGATGTCCTCCGTCTTTTTGGATGCGAAAACTCTTATTGCCAGGACCGTCAGCGCAATGCAAATAACGGAAATGATGATGTACTTCGCGATCTCTTCCGGTGTAAGGGAGATCTTCGTGAGGTCGGACGTCATCCCGTTCACCT
>DNAE01000104.1:1736-3515 GCA_003543635.1 Clostridiales bacterium
GTGAATATCAGAAGGCTGCCTATCCAGCCCTGAAGCATCATGGGGACAATATTATATAACACCGCAAAGACAACGCCGTCGAAGATGTTATTGGCCAGGATGAAGGGGAACATACAGAATCCGTAGAACATGAGTCCCAGGAAGAGCACCGAGAAATAAAAGACCGGCATCACGCTCATGTCAAGATGACACTCCGTCTTATAGGGAGCGATCTTCACATATGCCACGATGAAGGATAACGTATGCGCCAGGAACAGATGAACTGCTCCGTTGAGGTAGTGGACCAGGGCGATCTTCCACCTGTCCAAGGGGAACGAGAACCAGCTGTCGAGATTCCTTCTGTTCTTGAATTCGGAGAACTCCAGGATGGCGGAAAGGCCGCCCACAATGATCAGGTTGATCCCTAAGACATTGAGATCAAAGAAATGTCTGATCGTACCCTGCGGTAAATCGTTCTGCGTATGTGTGCTGACAGCTGCTATGATACAGCAGTAAAGCACCATGATGATGAGTCTTACAAGACTCTTTTTGAAATGATAAAATGCATATCTTCTCTCAAGTTCCATCAGGACTCACCTCCCCTTATCCTCTTATCGATATCGCCGATGAAGGCCTCTTCGAATCCCACATCCAGCTTATCGACGACGAGGGGGCTCAATGCGTTGATCCGGGACTGGATCTCCTCCTCCTTGCCGGAGACGACGACGGTGGCTACGTGTCCCGTGATCTTTACGGACTTGGTATTAAGATCCGCAAATACCGATTCCTCCGGGATATCCTTAAATACGATCTGGTACTTGAACAGATCCATGGTATCCTCTAAGACCTTGCCGGAGGCGATCAGCTTGTGCTCGTCGATCATCACGAACTCGTCGCAGAAGTCCTCCAGTTCCTTGAGGGAATGGGAGGATATTATCACCGTGCTCCCCTTTTCCTTTACCATCCGGGAAAGACGTTCCTTGAACTTCTTCCTCGCCAGGGGATCCAGGCCGTCGAAGGCCTCGTCCAGGAGCAGATATTTGGGAGAAACGGCAAAAGCCATGGCCACGAAGGCCTGTCTTCTCATGCCCTTGGAGAAGGTTCTGAGGGGCTTCTTATCCGGAAGAGCAAAATCATCTATTATCGCCCTGAATACCTTCTCGTCAGCCCCGGGATAGAAGGTCTTATACATACCGAAAAGGCTGTTGCAGGTGGTCTGTCCTCCGTAGTAGGGATCGTCGGGAAGAAGGAACAGATCCCTTCTCGTCTCCCCCTTCCCCGGGTCCTTCCCGTCGTAGGTGACCTTTCCCTTTTGGGGCTTATACACCCCGGAGATAAGGCGGAGCAGGGTGGATTTACCGGCACCGTTTATACCGACAAGTCCCAGGACCTTTCCGCTCCCTATCTCCAGATCCACGTCCTCCAGGACCGTGTTCTTCCCGAATGAATGGGATAATCCTTCGATCTTGATCATATCTATTCCTCCAAGTATTCTTTTATCTCCGTCAAACTTCCGTTCTTTATGACGAGATCGGCAAAGATCTTACCGTCATATTCCGGAGACATATCGGTGATCAGATAGACACCGTGCATACTTTTTTTGTGAAGGGGCGCGATATCGCGAAGATAATCGTTCCCGATAAAAAGTGTCCCTTCGATATCCGACTTCGAGGCTTTCATAAACCCGTCGAAAAAAGCCTCCTCCGGCTTTGCCATATTGTAGTCGGAACTCATGAATACCCCGTCGAAGAGGTCGTCTATACCCAGTTCCTTTAATTCCCTTTGGGCAAAGGAACTCTG
>DNAE01000104.1:3603-7533 GCA_003543635.1 Clostridiales bacterium
AGCTCCAGGGATCTCGTGGATCTTTCCCGGAAGAACCTCAGGGCATCCGTGGTGATGTGCTTGTTGGCCGATGCCCCTCCCCTGCGGAGAAGATCCGTGAATACGCGCCTCAGATCGATGTCGGGATGGGTGAGGTAGGGAAACCTCTCCCTTACCGAGGAAAATTCCCCATCCACTGTCCTTTTGAAGAGCGCCTGAAGTTCGCCCTCCTTGTAGTATGCGCCGTTGTCCGCAAAGAAAGAGGCGGTGTCTCTCCACAGCGCGGGATCGTTCTCGTCGGTCCTTATGTCCGCGAGGGTCCCGTAAAGGGAGAATACCACTGTGTCGTAATCACGCTTCATACTCGATAATGTAGCCGACGATACCGTTGTAGGAAGGAGCGGCATCCAGCATATCGCCGGGAACGTCCATGAGGCGGAGCTCCTGCTCGGAGTCCCTGTAAAGGGCTGCGCAGAAGTCCTCTTCCAGTTCCCTTCCGTCCTCGGTGGTACCCGTTCCCGTAGGCTCACCGCTGAGCCAGAAGGAGGCTTCGATGGAAGATCCGTCAGTCCAGGTCATGTTGCCGGCACGGTCCTCCCTGGCGCCCACATACCAGACGATGTTGGTATATTCGGCTTCCAGGATGAGGGACGATACGGTCTCCAGCTCTTCCTGATCGTTGATGATGACCAGCTGTCCGCCGCTTTCACGGGCCTTCTGATCCGCCTCTTCCCAGGTTACGTTATCGATCATCAGGGAATAGTAGGAGGGTCTGTCGGGCATGACTCCCGTCTCCAGCGCCTCAATGATCGTATCGTAGTCGAATACGCCCTCCATGTACTTGTAGTCACCCTGGGGGATATAGGCGAGGTATTCCGACTGGGTAAGAGGGGTGGTTCCGTAGTAGTAATAAGGATTATCCGTATAATCTATGTTGGAGAGATCCTCAGGGTAGAACTCATCGGGTTCCGACTCGAAGTACCTTATGTTGAGATCTTCATCGTAAAGGGGTTCCAGTACGTTAAGATCGTTCATCTTCCAAAAGATCTCCCACATGAGCGCTCCCGCGAGGTCCGAATTATCGCAGGAGATAACGTTCTGCTTGGGTATATAGGAATAGCCGTGGTTTCCCATGGCACCGTACCCGTATTCATCCATGACCGTATACACCTGTCCCGCCGAATAGGTATAAAGGCTCACATAGTATCCGGGAAGTCCGATGACCAGCTCGGGGATATCGTCTTCGTTCACGTAGATAAGATCGTATCTGAGCTCATCCGTTTCATTCTCGTAATTATCTATATAATCGTTGATCGTATTGATGTAGGCGGGGGCATAGTCAGCGTCGATCACGGGAGCCGTTGTTTCCGTCGTCTCGGAGGGTCTCGTTTCGGAGGGCTTGCTCTCCGAAGGGTGTTCACTCGGGGGTGTCAAGACAAGGATGGAGGTCTCTGATGTCTCCGTCTCTTCCTCATCTTCTTCCCCGGTTTCTTCCTCATCCCGGGACCTGAGCTCCGGAAGCTCGGGCAGACTGCAGGACGCAAGGAGCATCGAGGCAGCCATAAGAACAGACAATATCTTAGCTCTCTTCATAGGATAAGATCCTCCTTTTCCATCTATGATATTATAACAGTTATGAAAGATCTTTGGGATTATTTGAGAAATACGGATAAGCCCGTCGCCCTCTACGGTACGGGGGACGGAGCCGATAAGATAATCGCCGTCATGAAGGACCGGGGGATAGACGGGAAGATCCGGGGGATCTTCGCCAGCGACGGCTTTGTTCGGGAAAGGACCTTTGCGGGATTTAAGGTGGAATCCTACTCCGCCGTTAAGAGCAGGCTCGGGGAGGACATGATCGTCCTCATGTGCTTCGGTTCCGGAAGGCCCGAGGTCCTGGAGAACGTCAGGAGGATATCCTCCGAGACGGAATTCTACGCTCCCGATGTCCCCGTTTACGGCAACAACCTTTTCGATGAGAGGTTTTACAGGGAGAACCGGGACGCCATAGATGAGGTGACCTCGCTTTTGGCGGATGATCTGTCCGTAAAGACCATGCGTAACACTGTTACAAATAAGCTGACGGGGGACATCAGGCCCCTTTCCGAGTGCGAGGTCTCAAGGGACGTATCAGACAGCCTGTTAAAGCTTGATCCCGGGGCCGTCTTCGTGGATCTGGGTGCCTATAACGGCGACACGGTCCTGAGATACACGGATCTTTTCCCGGATATGGGGAAGATCTATGCGGTGGAACCCGATAAGCGCAATTTCAGGAAGCTTAACGAGAATACAAGGCATCTGGGGGAGAGGATCACCTGCATAAACGCCCTGGTCTCCGACAGGGATGGTGTGGCACATACGGACCCCGCCAAGGGGCGCGGCGTCCACGAGACAGAAAAGGGGAAGGTGAGCATCCCTTCAGTTACCATAGACGGGATCCTGGGCGCTTCCCCCGCGGATTTCATTAAGATGGACGTTGAGGGTAACGAACTTGCGGCGCTCCGGGGAGGCCGCGATACCATAAGGAGATACGGCCCCGTTATACAGGCGGCCTGCTACCACAGGAGCGAAGACATCTTCACCCTTCCCCTGGAGGTGCTGTCCATTGACCCGGACTACCGGGTCTACATGAGACATAATCCCCATGTCCCGGGATGGGATACGGTCTTCTGGTTTATTCCCTCCTCTTGACTTTCTTTATGGAGCCGTCGGGCTCCTTTATGGACATGCTCTCAAGCTGGGAGGTGAGATTTCCCAGAACGGCTTTCCTGTAGATGTTGCGAAGCTCCTGCTGCTCAGCTGCCTCCTCCGCGGTAAGTCCCTCGTTCTTGGACTTCCTGTAGAGTTCGTTTATGCGCTTGATAGTCTCGTCGATACCCATTTTATCTTCCTTTCTCAATTGAACCGCAGTGCATCGATGGGTCTCATCTTGGCAGCCTTATTGGCGGGGTAGATACCGAAGAGGACACCCACTCCCATGGAGAAGATGACCGCCACCACGGCTACGGTGATCGAGACGCCGAACGACGAGTTCGCGATTATACTTATAACACGGAGGGCGACCCAGGATAACAGGAGCCCTATGAGACATCCTATGATGCTCAGGATCATAGCCTCCACCAGGAACTGGAACAGGATGACCCCGGGCCTTGCTCCGATGGCCTTCCTTATACCGATCTCCTTGGTCCTCTCGGTGACGGATACCAGCATGATGTTCATGATGCCGATGCCTCCGACAAGGAGGGATACCGCGGCGATGCCGCCCAAAAGCAGGGAGAGAGCCGCCGATATCTTGGTCATGGCGGAAGCCATCTCACCTTCGTTATAGACATCGAAGGCGCTGTCATCTCCCCTGTATATCTCCTGAAGCTTTTGATTCAGTTCAGTCTCCGCTGCCTCGGCATCCCCGTCCTTGGCCGATACGACGAACTCGTCCACACGGCTGATGCTCACGTTACCGTCCATCCTGGCAAGAGTGGTCCGGGGAACGTAGGCCATGTATTTCATCATCAGGAGACTTTCCAGGGTGCCGGACTTCTCCAGTACACCCACGATCCTGAAGGCAGTACCGTTGATCCTGATGGTCTCCCCCACCACATCGGTGCGGCCCATCAGATCCACGGCCAAGTCGTAGTTAATGACGACCACGTTGGTATGATTGTCCATATCCGGGGTCATGAAGTACCTTCCGTTTCCTATCTTCAGGTGCTGTATAAGCTCATAGGAGGGATCCGTTCCGATCACTATGGTGGGCTCGTTCTTATTTGTATAACCGACGGCCCTGCCGTAGGAGATACTAAAGGCGGATATCAGATCCACATGTTCCAGATCCTTGAGCTCCTCCATATTATCGATGGTAAAGGGGGCGTGCTCTTCGTTGATACTCACGCTGATTATGTTATTTCCCAGGCTGTTCAGAACATCCGTTATCTTGCCCGATACACCCGTTAC
>DNAE01000161.1 GCA_003543635.1 Clostridiales bacterium
TATTTTTCCTTAACATCAATACTACCGTCTCCACATGGCCCGTCAAAGGGAACATGTCCACGGGGATCAGGGTCGATGCATGGTATCCCTTCTCACGGAAGATCTTAAGGTCCCTTGCCTGGGTAGCGGGGTCACAGGATATGTAGACGACTCTTTTGGGGGATATGGCGGCCACGGCTTCTATGAATTCCCTCGTGGTGCCGCTCCTCGGAGGGTCCAGTATGACCACATCGTAGGATCTCTCCTCCTGCTTTTCCCGGAGGATGAATTCCGTGGCATCGTCTCTGACGAACCTGATATTGCCGGCGCCGTTCGACTTGGCATTGCTGATCGCATCCTTGACCGCCTTGGGGTTATTCTCCACACCGACGACCGATCCCGCATTTTTCGAAGCGATGAGACCTATGGTCCCGGTGCCGCAGTATGCATCCAGCACCACGTCGTCCTTTGTTATGCCCGCAAGGCGCATCGCCTCGCCGTACAGTATCTCCGTCTGGTCGGGGTTGATCTGATAGAAGGACTCCGGGGAAATGCGGAACTCCATGCCGCACAGGGTATCCTTTATGGTACCCTTTCCGAAGACGACCTCGCTTCTGTCACCAAGGATCAGGGAATCGCTCCTTCTGTTGATGTTAAGGACGACTCCCGTTATCTCCGGGTGCTTCTTTGTCAGTTCCCTTATGAAGTTCTTTTTGCCGGGGAACACGGGATCTGCCGCCACCAGGGTGACAAGTACCTGCCCGCTTCTTTTGCCGACCCTGATAAGGACACGCCTTATAAGGCCCGTCCCCGTCTTCTCGTTATAGACCGTTAGCTTGAAGCTTTTGATAAGGGACCTTATATCCCCGACGATGGCAGAAGCGGTCCTGTCCTCGAGAAGGCAGGCATCGTTTTGAAGGATCCTGTGGGATCCCTCCTGATATGTGCCTGATATGATGTTGCCCTTACGGTCCCTGCCGAAGGCCGAATGTACCTTATTCCTGTAGTAGAAGGGATCCTTCGCGCCCCTTATGGGCAGGACCTCCTTAACAAGACCCTTCATGAGATCCCTCACCTTTTTCTCCTTAAGGGCGAGGGTCTCTTCGTAGGTCTTGCCCGGGAATGCGCATCCTCCGCACTCCCTGATGACCGGGCACTCAGGCTTCAAGCGACTTTACCGCACCCGTTACGACGTTCTTGAGAAGGACCGATGTGGTAACGGATCCGACTCCCCTGGGAACGGGTGTTATCTTATCTACAGTATCCGCAACTTCCGCGAAGGCAACATCTCCGCAGAGCTTGCCCTCCTCGTCCACATTCATGCCCACATCGATGACCACCTGGCCCTCGGAAACAAACTCCTTCGTGAGCATCCTGGCCTTTCCTGCGGCGGCGACGATTATATCCGCTGCCCTGCACTCGGCCTTAAGATCCGCCGTCCTTGTGTGGCAAACGGTAACTGTGGCATTCTCCTTGATGAGCATAAGTGCCACGGGCTTGCCGATGACAAGGCTTCGTCCCACGACGGTGACTTTCTTGCCCGTCAGGGGAATGTCATAGTACTTCAAGATCTCGATAACGGCCTGGGCGGTACAGGGGGCATATCCCTCACCGTTACCGGCGAAAAGATTTGCCATGTTCTCCATACCCATGCAGTCGGAATCCTTGCCTGCGCTTATCTTCTTAACGATGTTCTCGTCGGAAAGCCCCTTGGGGAGCGGACGGAACATGAGTATACCGTGGATCTCGGGATCGTTATCCAGGGTGAATACGGTGTCATCCAGGTCCTCCTGGGAAACGTCCTCGGGAAGTTCCATGACCTCCACTCTGCAGTTCATGGAATCGAACTTCTTCTTAAGACCTCTCTCATATGCCAGGTCGTCCTCCCTTGCACCGACACGAACGACCGCAAGGGTGGGTACTACGCCCTTTGCCTTAAGGTCCTCGATAACGGGCAGGAGATCTTCATTGATCTTATCAGCTACGGGTTTTCCCAAAAGTTCCGTCATACAACGAGTCCTCCGAATACTTCTTTATATGCTTTATCGCATCTCTCCTCGACTTCCTTGACAATGGCGATCGTCTTCTCGTTGAGGGACTGCGCATGCTCTCTGTCCTTCATGAGCTTTGTGTTGATATAGACATTCATGGCGGCGCCGGTGGCAGCAGCCTTACATGCGGATGCGGCAACACCCACATCGCTTATGGCAAGCCTTGAACCCTTAACGGAGAGTTCCTCGATGAGATGGGAGATCTCCCTTGTCTTCACGACGATCTCGAAGGGGGCATCGGCAGCAAGCTTCAATGCATTCTCCAGGATCTCATCCCTTCCCTCCTGATCCTTGGGGATGGAATAGGCCTTGGAAAGGGGCTCGAAGACCTCGGCATCCTTCTTGATGAGTTCCTCGGACTCAAGGACGAGTCTTTTGGCATCGGCCATGATCCTCTCGATATCCTGCTGATACTCGGCATACTTCTTCTTTCCCGTGGTAAGGTTTCCCACCATGGAGCAAAGGGAAGCAGCAACCGATCCCATAAGGGCGCTTGCTCCTCCGCCGCCGGGAACGGGAGCTCCGGAACTCAATTCTTCCATGAATACTTCGATGGTCTTGTCTGTCATTTCATTTATACCTTCCAAAATTTATTACCTTGCTATTATACAGAAAAGGCTGTCCGAAGACAGCCTTCATATCAGAATACTCTTCTTATGGTCATGATCGGCATCATGTCGAGGGAACCATATCTTACATCTTCTCCGGAGTTCGATGCGTGTATAACGGATCCGCCTCCAACATAGATGGCAACATGGCCGCAGTAGCCTCCGCCGTAATCGTAGCAAACGATATCGCCGGGCTGTATATCGGATCTGTCAACTGAATATCCGCAGCTTGCGATGGAATCCGCATAGTGGGGAACTGATACACCGATCTGTCTGTAGGCATATACTACGAGTCCTGAACAGTCAACGCCGCTGGAAGACTCACCGCAGTATACATAGGGCGCACCCAGAAGACTCTCTGCAGCTGATACTACGCTGGATCCGTTCTGGCCGGTGATAACGGGTGTTCCGGGGGAGTAGCTCGATCCGCCTCCGCCTCCACCGCCGCCGGAGGACGATCCGCCGCCTCCACCGCCGCCGTTGGGTCTTGCCACGGGTACGGGTGTGGGTGTGGGAGGAGGTGTCTGCGTCGTGTAGGACACATAGACATATCCTTCAAGTCCGGACTCGGTGGTAACTCTGTACCACTTATCTGCAATACCTGTGCAGTGGAGCCTTGCTTCGTCGGGAAGGGTTGCCACCACTTCACT
>DNAE01000189.1 GCA_003543635.1 Clostridiales bacterium
GGAAGCGCCGAGGACTCGGAGAGCTTATCGTAAGCATCCTTGAATCTCTGCTCCTTGATGGCCGTTATGAAAGCGGGGATATCGATATTGACGGGACATCCCTGTACACATCTGGGGTTCTTACAGTTAAGGCATCTCGAAGCCTCGAGGACAGCCTCCTCTTCCGTATATCCCAGACAAACTTCTTCAAAATTCTTAGCACGGACAAGAGGCTCCTGCTCACTTATCGGTACTCTTTCAAATCCCGGTGCTGCCATTATTTGTTACCTCCGTCACAGTTTCCGCATCCGCCGTGGTGCGTATCGCCTTCCTTGAGGGCGAGCATTGCCCTTCCCTCTTCGGTGCGGTAGAGTTTCATCCTCTCCATTGCTTCGTCAAAGTTGACCTTGAATCCGTCGAACTCGGGACCGTCGATGCAGGCAAACTTGACCTCGTCACCCACCGTAAGCCTGCAGGCACCGCACATGCCGGTACCGTCGACCATTATGGGGTTCATGGATACTATTGTGGGGATATCGTATTTCTTCGTGGTCAACACGCAGAATTTCATCATTATCATGGGGCCGATGGAAACGCAAAGGTCGTACTTCTTTCCTTCCTTCTCCACCAGGTCGGAGATCACCTCGGTGACAAGGCCCTTTCTTACATAGGAGCCGTCGTCCGTTGTGATGTAGAGATTTCCGGCAACGGCCTTCATCTCATCCTCGAGGATCACCAGATCCTTATTCTTAGCACCCACGATGACATCGGCATCGATACCGTGCTCGTGAAGCCACTTGACCTGGGGATAAACGGGGGCCGTTCCAAGTCCTCCCGCGACGAAAAGGATCTTCTTTTTCTTAACTTCCTCGATATCGTCAGTAACGAGTTCGGAGGGCTGACCCAAAGGTCCGACGAAATCGTGAAGATACATTCCCTCTTCAAGATCCATCATCCTTGTCGTGCTGGCGCCGATGGTCTGTACGACGATGGTGACCGTTCCCTCTTCCCTGTCATAGTCGCAGACGGTAAGGGGGATCCTCTCGCCGTTCTCATCGATCCTTACGATGACGAACTGACCGGGTTCGCAATAGCGGGCAACACGGGGAGCAACAATATCCATCAGAAAGATAGACTGATGGAGGACCCTCTTCTTCTTGATCAAGTACATAGTAACAAGCCTCCGAATTTCTGATAAGCCAAAGCCAAATATAATTATAGTATATTTTCGCGCGGGATTAAAGAAGAAATCAACCCTCTCCCCCATACTCCCAGCAGTCGGGATCGAGGACATTCCCCTGCACCTCATACCAGGGTCCCGGGGTGAACACATAGCCGTTATTGAATTGGATATCGTACTCATGGGAACCGGAGACAAGGATCGGTCCTTCGCTCTTGGGGAGCATGGATATGGGGTTTCCCGTGAAGGGATTTACCGGGTCTTCGATCAATCCTCTTACCGCAAGGAAAGGGGTGTCGGCATTGGTCATGAACTCATCGGAGACCGTAAAGCCCGTGGCATTGATCTCCTTCACCAGGAGTACGGGATTATAAAACTCCGTATCAAGATCCCCGGATACGGCTCCCGGGACCATTCCCAGATCGTATCCGTGGTCCGCGACTATGATTATCCTGGTATTATCGTAAACACCCTGTTTCCTAAGGTAGTCAAACCACTGTCCGAGGAGGATATAGGAAGACATATTATCCTGGTACGACGCCATCTGCCAGTCTCTCAGATCACCCGTCGGGAACCTGTCGGAGTGTTCCGCGTCATATTCCCTGTTATCCACAACAAGAGCGGGCTCATAGGAGGGCTCCTTAAGGATCTGCTGACTGTGGGCGGTATAGTTTACCAGCATAAGGAAAGCACCCTGATCGGAATCCGTGACCGAAGTGATCTCAGGAAGAGCTTCCAGGACCGTGTAAGATCTCAGGAAACCGGGGTCATATCCCCTGGAGACAGAGCCGTCCGGAGATGTTACGGGGGTAAACATATACTTGTTCTCGTAATCGGGGTTGTTATAAAGACCGTTATCATAAAGGAGGGTGTTAAGGAACGGGGGCATTATGCGGAAAAGCCCGTAACAGAAGAAGTTCCTCTTCCAAAGGACCGAACTCTCCTCATATTCCTCCCCCGCCATCTCATCATAACGGCCGTCAGTTATATAGGTGTCTATCCCGGGATATTCATCGTATATGGAAAGATCGGGGACATGCTTATAACCGGCATAGGAGGGATCGCACACCGTCACGTCGAATCCGCCCTCCAGGAACATGACGGGCATAACCTTAAGGGATTCGTTATGCTTATCCATAAGAAGCTCCGAGCTCCTCTCGTTCATGGCATACGGGGTATATTCATATCCGCCGAAGAGTGCGGGGGCCCCCAGATTCGTGTGGGCGCCGAAGGAGACGGTATTGGGATAGAAGGTGAATCCGTCGAACTGTGAGATAAGCTCGGGCTTTTCCTCAAAACAGTACGGGAGAATGAATCCCGGGGCACGGTCGAGCATAATTATCACCACATTCTGCTTCTCCCGGGAAAGGGACAATTCCGCGTAATCTGCCTGGTCCAGCATATAACCCAGTTCCCCGTAATTATCGTTCACCTTACCGATATTTATCATTCCGAGGACCAGGGCTGCGATGACGCCCGCCACGGCGGGATAGACGGCAAATCTGTAAACGTACTTTTTCGCCAGGAAAACAACGAGGGCGATAAATGCCATGAGAGTTATTCCCAGGGGCAGATAAAGGGACGCGGCCACGTCATCTATGTAAAAGGAAAGGGACGACGACATGGTGCCGTACTCCCTGCCGAAAAGGATATAGTCCGCCGAATAAAGGAGCGTCAGCATGACTGACAGGATGGTATAGACCTTCCTTCCGGGAACGCTTCCCAGGTAGTAAACGACACAGGGCCACAGAATGAACGCTCCCGCGGAAAGGGCCGTAGACCAGCCGAGGTAAACGGAAGGCGGCACCATATGGAACATGAAGACGAATCCGGAAGTCGAGGACGCGATTACCTTCGACGGGATCAAAAGGCCCGCAAGAAGAGCGTTATAGATGCAGCATAAAACGAATAACTTCCCGTCGGCCTTCATTCCGGATAAGAACCGGGGTTCCCTTATTCTCAGTTTCACCCGGGGCACCGCGTTTTTTATGAGGGAGAAGATATTATTGCAGGTCCAGTAGAAGACCAGCCCTGCGGGGGAGTTATAGAGCAGGACAAGGAAGACCGCCGCAACGCCGTAGAGCTGAAGCTTCTCCTTTATCCCGGCCCCCTTGGTGTAGATACTGCTGGATATGATATTGATGACCGTCATAAGGATCGGAAGAACATTAACGGTCAGGCCTCCGATAACGAGAAGGGCGTCAG
>DNAE01000198.1 GCA_003543635.1 Clostridiales bacterium
TCGTTCATGATCTCCTGTACCCTCTGGCCCCTCTGGCCTACGCATGCACCCTTGGCATCGATATTCTCATCCCTGGAATAAACGGCGACCTTGGATCTCGAGCCGGGCTCTCTGGAGATGCTCTGGATGATGACCTCACCCGTCTTGATCTCGGGGATCTCCAGCTCGAAGAGTTTCCTTACGAGCTCATTGGAAGTTCTGGAAAGTGCGATGGTGGGTCTGGAGTTCTTCTCGTCCACACCGAGCACCAGGAACTTCATCTGCTTGCCGTAATCGTAGGACTCGTTCTTGATCTGATTCTCTCTTGAAAGGGTAGCCTCTGCTCTGTCGATGTCGACGTATACGTCCCTGGCATCCTTCCTGAGGATCGTACCCGTAACGAGCTCGTTGGTCTTGCCCGTGAACTCGTTCTCGATCCTTCTGAACTCCGCATCCCTTACCTTCTGGGAGATGGCGCTCTTGGCAGCCGTTGCCGCGAGACGTCCCAGCTTTTCGACCTCGATACCCATCTCAACGTCGTCTCCGAGCTCGTAGTCGGAATCGAAGGCCCTGGCTTCCTCGAGGGAGATCTCATTCTCCTTGTCCTCTACTTCCTCAACAACCTTGAGGAGCTTATATACGTAGATCTCACCGGATTCCCTGTCGATCTCCGCCTGTACCCTTGCTATCTGGCTGCCGCCGAACTCTTTTCTGAATGCGGTGACGATACCTTCCTCTACTGCCGTTATGAGCTCCTCCTCATCGATGCCCCTTTCCTTGGCGAGCATCTTGATCGCGTCTATAACGTTATCCCTGGGCTCCTCGGGCTGTTCTTTCTTCTTTGCCATTTTTATTACCTCCGTTAATTAAATACAATGTGTCTCACGGCCTTCGAGATATCCTTGTAATCAATGGTTACCTCTGTGCCGTCGTCCTTCTGCAGGGTGACGTTATCATCCCCGCCCTTCACTATCTTTCCGGTCAAGCTCTTGGCCCCGTCCATCTCCTTGAAGAGATTGACATCCAAAAGCTCGCCTTCATACCTTTTGTAATCGGACGCATCCGATAAGGGCCTCGTAAGACCCGGGGAAGAGACCTCGAAGTAATCGGCGTCGTGCTCCAGCTTCTCGTCGAAAACGGGATCTATGATCCTGGAGAAGTTCTCGCAGTCGTCAATGGAAAGGCCTCCCTTCTTGTCAACGAAAAGACGAAGGAACATGCTCTGCCCCTCCTTCTTGTACTCGGCATCCACGAGATCCAGCCCCATCTCTTCCGCATAGGGCTTGGCGATATCGTACGCTTCCTGAGCGATCTTGGATCTTTTCGCCATATGATTCCTCCTTATAAAACAAAAAACGAACTTCCTCGGAAGTCCGTTCCCTTATAAAGCATAATAAGAACAAGAAAATAATAGCATAATAGGGTGTTTATGGGCAATCCCAAATTTCAATATGTGCATTTCACACAATTAAGCCTCGCTTTTTTGCGATTTTACTATTCAAATTACACCTAATTTAAAGTAGAATATAAGTGTCCTCTTTAAGGGATAAATAGAACCAAAGGAGATACATATTATGATCAAGATCATCGCAGGTGAGAAGGGTACAGGAAAGACAGCGCGCCTGGTGGACGACATCAATACTGTCGCCGCTCAGGACAACAACGTCGTATGCATCGAGAGAGGCAACAGGCTCGACCAGCTCCTTAAGCCGAACGTACGACTCATCAACATGAAAGAATACCCCTGCTCCGGATACGATCAGCTCCTGGCCTTCATCGGCGGAATCTGCTCCAAGGATTATGATCTTACGCATATCTATATCGACAGCATCTACAAAGTAGCAAAGGACGAGGATTCCGCTAACCTTGCCGAGTTCATCGACAAGCTGGATGCCTTCCTCAAGGATACACCCATCACAGCTACGCTTATCCTCAGCGGCAAGCTCGACGAGCTTCCCGAGAGCGTTAAGGTCTTCTGCTGACATAAAGATAAGATCCACCGTAAAGACCGGCCCCGGCGGCCGGTCTTTTTATATGCAAGAGAATAAAACATTTTTGTAAAGTTCGTGTCACACATATACAAAAAGTATCGCATACAATGAAACTACTACAAAAATAAAAACGGAGGGTACGTTTTATGAGTTTTATTTCCGAATTTAAAGAATTCGCCCTTAAGGGCAACGTTGTTGATATGGCTGTCGGTGTTATCATCGGTGGTGCTTTCGGCGGTATCGTCGGAGCCCTCACGGACGACTTCATCAATCCCCTTATCGCATCCATCGGAGGCGCAGAAGTGGCAGGCGCCATCAAGCTTCCCTGGGTCGATTACGCAGGTCTCGATGCAGAGTCCGCCATGTCCCTTTCCCTTAACTACGGACACTTCATCACACAGATCATCAATTTCCTTATCCTGGCACTTATCCTCTTCATTATCATCAAGGCCATGAACAAGCTCGTTTCCCTTGGTAAGAAGAAGGAAGAAGAGGCCGCAGCAGATCCCGAGCCCTCCGAGGAAGTTAAGCTCCTCACGGAGATCAGGGATTCCCTCGCAGCGAAGTAATCCTCCTGACCCACAGGACAATTTGCAAAGAAGGGCCTGCCTCATCGGGGCAGGCCCATCCTTTTGTCTTGATATATTTGATCTCAGGAATGGTCAACGCATTCGGGGCATATGCCCTTTACGGAAAGGGAGACCTCCATGGTCTGGGCTCCCTTGAGCTCCTCGAGCTCGAAGTCGGGTCTGCAGGACAAGTCGAAGATCTTCTTACACTCCAGGCAGAAGAAATGGCCGTGGAAATCGGTGATGCTGTCGTAGTGTCTCTCCCCGTCCGGGGACACGATCTTAAGGAGGAGCTTCTCGTCGGCCAGCTTCTCCGTAACGTTATAAACGGACGCCAAAGAGATACCGGGATTGTTCTTCTTGATCCCGTTATATATCTGATCGCATGTGGGGTGAGTCCTGTTATTCAGCAGATACTCGTAGATAACGACCCTTGGCATGGTCACTCTCAACCCTGCCCGGCGCAACCTGGTCTGTGCGTCTTCCGTGTAGCTCATTGCAGTTCCTTTTCGAGGTAATTTGTAATAATTCTAAATGAACGACCGATAAAAATCAATCATTTCCGTCAAAAATAATAACAATACTAACACTCTCGTGAAGCACGTCTGTAACATTGTTACTCTAAAATGTGAATTAGGATAATATGAAGTGAGGTAAAGTGAAATGTCAGACGAAGAATTGATCTCCAAGAAGCAGCTTTTAAGAATGGCTCAGATCTCCTACGGTACACTTTACAGATGGAAGAGGATGAACCTTATCCCCGAGAGCTGGTTTATCCATAAGGCCACCGATATCGGACAGGCAACCTTCTTCCCCAGGACGAAGATCCTGGCAAGGATAGACCGCATCAAGGAACTGAAGAACGAGCTCACCGTTGAGCAGATGCAGGAACTCTTCTCCGCCAACGTAAAGAGCTTCAAGATCCCCCTGAAGGACTTCACGGAACTGGAACTTGTCTCCAAGCTCTCCCTCACCGCCTTCAAGGCAGTATACCCAGGCAAGGAGCTCCTGGACTTCAACGACGTATTCGGAATGTATGTCGTCGACCACCTTATGAAGCTCTCCGGTTTCTACCTTGAGGACGCAAAGCAGGTAATAAGGCTCCTGGGCAAGTATCT
>DNAE01000199.1 GCA_003543635.1 Clostridiales bacterium
GGCAAGCAGATGGCTGAAGGATTTGCTCAGCAGAATGCAAACCTTGTACTTCTTGCAAGGAGAGTCGAGAGACTTGAGGCTTCTGCCAAGGAGTGGTCCGAGAAGTACGGTGTGGATGTTCTCCCCGTTGCCTGCGACGTAACGGATGCAGATTCCATTGCCAATGCCGTAAAGGCAGTTAAGGAGCACTTCGGCCACTGCGAGGTTATCGTAAACGATGCAGGCGGAGAGAAGGGTACAGGTACGCCCCTTGTTGATTACAAGAGAGAGGATTGGGACTTCACTTTGAACCTCGACCTCACATCCGTATTTACGGTTACACAGGCCTTCGTTAACTTTATGAAGGAAGCCATGGCCGAGGGCAAGCAGACATACGGAAGAGTTATCAACATCGCTTCCATCTACGGTCTCGTAGGAAATACTGCCATCCCCACCATCGCATATCACACGACAAAGGGTGCCGTGGTAAACTTCTCCAGGGGAGCTGCAGCAGAGCTTGCAACATCCGGTATCACGGTTAATACGATCTGCCCCGGTTACTTCTACACGGAGCTTACAACGGAGACACTCAACTCCGATTACTTCCAGGCCTTCGCCAATTCTTCCGTTCCCATGAAGAGATACGGTAATGAGGGCGAGCTCAATTCCGTAGCAGTATTCCTCGGTGCCGAGGAGTCCTCCTACATCACAGGTCAGGCTATCGCCGTTGACGGCGGTTATACCTGCGTTTGATCGACGTCTGACGTTTTAATTATCGTTTTTTGTTTTTGCAGGCCGGGCACTTGTCCGGTCTGTTTTTACGGGGAGATGCAAGTTCTAAAAAAAATGGTAGAATATACGAGTCACTTTACAAAAGGAAACAGTATATGAAGGGACGTACCACATGAGTGAAAACAACGACAATCAATTGAAAAGACAGTTAAATCCCATGCACGTCTGGGCCATTGCCTTCGGATGTGTCATCGGATGGGGAAGTTTCATAAATCCCGGTAAGAAATTCCTTCCCAACTCCGGTGTGGCGGGTACGGCGATCGCCATGATCCTCGGTGCCCTGGTAATGATAGTTATAGCATTCTCCTACGCCTACATGGTACCCAAGTACCCCAAGGCGGGAGGTGAGTTCACCTTCACCAAGATGTGCTTCGGCAAGAATGCCGCCTTCCTTTGCGGATGGTTCCTGGTGGTGGCATATCTTTCCAACGTTCCCATGAACAGCACGGCGATCGGCCTTATCGTTGACGGTCTGGACGGTCCCGCGGATATATTGAAATTCGGATTCCACTATCAGATCGCGGGATTTGACGTGTGGATGGGTGAGATGATCCTGGCGATGGCGATCCTGATCCTCTTCGGCTGGCTCAATATCATCGGCGTTCAGAAGGCTGCCATCGTTCAGACGGTGCTCTCGAGCCTCCTGGTCATCAGCGCCGTCACCCTCTGTCTGACGGGCATCTTCAGCGCAAAGGCCACGGGCATCAACATGGAACCCGTCTGGGGATTCGATAAGGCTGCGGCCATGGCGGCAAACGCCACCTCGGAGAATATCGGTGAGTTCGCCCATGTGGGAACGAGCGGAGTTCTCGGTGCCATCCTCGCAACCTTTGCCATCGCTCCCTGGGCATATGTGGGCTTCGACGCCATCCCCCAGGCTGCGGAGGAATTCAACTTCAGCTTCAAGAAGGTAAGCGTCATCATGATCGTTGCGATCGTGTTCGGATGCTTCGTTTATACGAGTAACAATACGGTGGCGGCCGCTGCTCTTGAGAACTGGCCCGACCGTGTAATGGCAGGTGAGTGGGTGCTCCTGGTCGCCGCCGAGGAACTTCTCGGAACCTTCGGTAAGGTCCTTATCGGTATCGGCGTAAGTTGCGCCGTCCTCTCCGGTATCATGGGCTTTTACCTGGCCTCCTCCCGTCTCATGTACTCCATGAGCCGTGACGGATACCTTCCCAAGTGGTTCGGCGTCGTTGACAAGAAGTACGGCACCCCCAAGAACGCCATGATCTTCTGCGTTATCGTCAGCCTTTCCGGTCCCATCCTGGGAAGAGAGGCCCTGGGCTGGTTCGTTGACATGTGTGCCATCGGCGCCTCCATCGGTTACTTCTTCACCTGTGCAAGTACCCTTGTCACAGCGAAAAGAGACGGTGACGGAAGTGCCTTCCTTAAGCTCATGGCAGGTGTGGGAGTCGCTTTCTCCGTTGCCTTCATGATCCTTCAGCTTATCCCGATCCCGGGTATCTCCGGCGTACACTTCGGTAAGGAGAGCTACTATCTCCTGATCGTCTGGGTAGTCCTGGGTCTTATCTTCTACTTTAAGGAGAGGAAGTTCTTCTCCTCCAAGGAGTGATATAAAGTGAGCAGGATCGCGGTAGCAGGTGCAGGTACCTGGGGCATAGCCCTGGCCAGGATGCTTCTTCTCTCGGGACATGAGGTTTCCGTATGGTCTGCGCTGCCCGAGGAGATAGATGAGCTTTCCGCGAACAGGACTCATAAGAATCTTCCGGGGATGGTCATCCCCGATGAGATGGTCTTTTCCAAGGACTTGGGATCAGTTTGTTCCGGAGCCGAAGTGATCGTTATGGCGGTCCCTTCGGTCTTCGTCAGATCCACCGCAAAAACACTTGCACCGCTGGTTTCCGGCGATCAGATAATAGTCGACGTCGCCAAGGGTATCGAACCCGAGTCCATGCTCACCATGAGCGAGGTGATCTCCTCGGAGATCCCCGATGTCCCCGTGGTCGCCCTGTCGGGGCCCACCCATGCGGAGGAGGTGGCAAGGGATCTTCCCACCACCATCGTTTCCGCCTGTAAGGACCTCTCCGTGGCGGAGAAAGTACAGGAGATCTTCTCCAATAAAGTCATGCGCGTATATACCAATACCGATATAAAGGGCGTGGAGCTCTGCGGTGCGCTGAAGAACATAATCGCCCTCGCCTGCGGATGTTTAACTGGTCTGGGCTACGGAGATAACATCAAGGCGGCTGCCATAACCCGCGGCCTTTCCGAGATCCGCCGTCTGGGTCTTGCCATGGGATGCCTTCCCGAGACCTTCTCGGGTCTTGCGGGAATGGGAGATCT
>DNAE01000184.1 GCA_003543635.1 Clostridiales bacterium
GGGATTTCCGGAATCCTCGTCCATCAGGATATAGAGTTCGCCATCCTCATCTTCCATTACTTCAAGGGTCCGTGTGTTTTCCACCGTACCTTCTATCTCGTCGATATGGTCGATCATAACCTGCAAGATGGGTTCAAGGGCAGGACCGAGGGTCATTTCATTTGAACCCGAGAAGAACAATGCATACAATACCTCGGCATAGACGCGAACCATAACATCCTCCGAATTAATGTAATCATTGAGCTCTTCGGTATCGGGGGAAACGGAAGTCACCTCCACCGTAATGCAATCATCTTCAACGTCGATGACTTCAAAGGTATTTGATGTCCTTTCGGCATAGGCGGTCATAAACTCGGTGAATGTGGAATTATCCTCCGTAATACCGAGACCTGTCAATGTGTCGGAGATATCCTCCTGCTCGTATCCTTCGAACACGACTAAGTCAAAAGCTTCCGCAACCTTTCCTTCGCCAATAAGCTCGTAGTAGTTTTGCACAAGGGCAAGGGCGTTCACTTCGTTAAGGCCCTTGAATACAAGGTCGTCGTCAAGGGAGGTGATAAACTCGGCAAGATCCCCGGCGGACTCAGCATCAAAAAGCCACTCGTCGTCGTTTACCAAGGTGAAGGTAAACTCGTGATCCGTAAGCTCCTCGCTGTCTTCGAGCTCCTCAAGAAACTCGTCGATCTCCATATCCTCGTCGTAGACTTCCTGAGGATCGGCATAAAGGAGCTCAACCGTGACCTCGGCCTCATCCTTCCCTGAGATCTCCACATCCTTGACCTCGTAGGAAGCATTCTTCATTGCTGCCGTAAAGACCTGCTCATTGAAAGGATCAAGGATCAGGTTGCTTATATCGTTATCCTCGTCCGTGTAAAGATCCGATGTCTTATCGAACTTTCCCTTGAGGATCAGATCCATGTATTCTCCGGTCAGTTCCTTCAATTCCTTCTTGTCCTTCAGATTACATCCGGCGGTAAGAAAGGAAGTGCCGATGACAGCCACGGAAAGCGTAACCGCAGTTGTCTTTTTAGCTATGCCTTTCATTTCTTATCTCCTTATGATCTCTTCCCTCTGAGGTCCCGTGGAAACGATGCCGATGTGCACACCGATCTCCTTCTCGATAAAGTTAACGTAATCCTTAGCCTGTTCGGGAAGCTTATCGAATTCCGTTATGCCCCTGATGTCGCACTTCCAACCGGGAAGCTTTGTGAATACGGGCTTCGCGCTGTCGAGCTTGGTGGGGTTGGGGAAATCCTTTGTTACCTCTCCGTCGACCTCGTAGCCGATGCAGACGGGGATCTCATCAAGATATCCGAGACAGTCGATGGCCGTAAGGGCGACCTTCGTCGTACCCTGGATACGGCAACCGTATCTTGTGGCGACGCAGTCGAACCAGCCGACTCTTCTGGGACGTCCCGTTGTGGCACCGTACTCACCCTTGTCGCCGCCCCTGTTACGAAGCTCCGTTGCCTCGGCCTCGTCGAGGAGCTCACTTACGAAGGCACCTGCGCCGACGGCGGAGGAGTATGCCTTGGTGACCGTGACGATCTCACCGATCTCGTAGGGAGGGATTCCGGCACCGACTGCGCCGTATCCTGCCAGAGTCGAGGAAGATGTTACCATGGGATATATACCGTGATCGGGGTCCTTCATGGAACCCAGCTGACCCTCCAGGAGGATCTTCTTTCCTGCTTTTCGAGCTTCGTAGAGGAATGTGACCGTGTCGCCGACGAAGGGCTTGATGATATCGGCATAACCGGATACCTCTTCGAAGAGCGCGTCGGGATCGATGGCCTCCTTGTGATAGAGGTTTACGATGAGCGCATTCTTGATCTCAAGGACTCTCTCTATCTTTTCCTTAAGTCTGTCCTTGTCGAAAAGCTCGCAAACCTGGAAACCGATCTTAGCGAACTTATCGGAGTAGAAGGGTGCGATACCCGACTTGGTGGAACCGTACGCCTTTCCGCCCAGTCTCTCCTCCTCGTACTGATCGAGAAGAACGTGATAGGGCATTATGATCTGGGCTCTGTCGGAGACCATGATGTTGGGGTTAAGCCCCCTGCTCTTTATCTCGTTATACTCGTTGATGAACTTCTTTATATCAAGGGCGACGCCGTTTCCGATGACATTGATTATGTTCTCATAACATACGCCCGAGGGCATGAGATGCAGCGCGAACCTTCCGTGCTCGTTAATGATCGTGTGACCCGCGTTAGCACCGCCCTGGAACCTTACTACGATATCAGATTCCTTGGCGAGAAGATCCGTGATCTTTCCCTTGCCTTCATCTCCCCAGTTTGCACCTACGATAGCCGTTACCATTTCTTTGTCCTCCTTAATATTCGACAATGGATTATATCATCTGTTCTTTTCCTGTTTCAATGTACTTAAGTGCCTCTTTAAGGGCTTTTTCCTCTATCTCGCTCCCCAGGGGCGGCAGCTTATATCCCTCCCCCTCCCGGTTTTTCAGCGCCAGTTCCAGGAGCATATCCGTTATGAAGGGGTTCTTCGGAAGGAAACTTCCGTGGGAGTACGTGCCGAAGGTGTTCTTATACCTTACGCCCTCTCCCTTGTCCTCTCCGTTATTACCGTGACCCTTGACTACCGTCATGAAGGGCTTGATCCCCTCTCCGAGATAAGTCCTTCCGCTGTGATTCTCAAAACCCGCCGCCGTTATCTTCCTGCCGTCTTCGGCGGTGAACTCGTAAACGGTGTCGTTAATGAACCTCTCCTTCTTACCTTCGGTGTAAAGGTCGATGGCGCCGAGACCTTCGATGGTCTTGCCGTCGTGTTCCCTGTAGTATTTTCCCAGCATCTGGTATCCGCCGCAAACGGTCAGGAATACCTTACCGCCTTCGATCATCTCCTTGAGGACGGGACCCTTCTCCTTGATGAGATCCTCGTTCATGATGTTCTGTTCGCTGTCCTGCCCGCCGCCTATGAATCCGATATCAATGTCATCGGGAGACAGTTCATCACCCACGGAGATCTGCCTGACCTCGACTTCGATACCCCTTCTTTCGGCTCTTCTTATAAGGGCAAGGACATTGCCCCTGTCCCCGTACAGGTTGAGCAGATCGGGATAGAAATGTCCGATAACAAGCTTAGTCATTCATCCCTCCTACTTCCAGAAATCCTTGATGTCGTATTCTTTTACCAGCATCGCGCGCAACGCCAGCATCGCCGTATAGTTGGGAAGGATATAAACGCACTTTCCCTCGGGGCAGTTCTCCAGGGCCTTGTTGAAGATATCCTTCATGAGGGTCTCATCTCCGCAAAGATCCGTCTTCCTGCCCGCATAATCCACGCGCAGTACCATGTCCGCATATCTTTGACCGCTGACATAGATCTTCCCGGGAAGGTCCTCCGCTTTGCTCTCCATATCCACGTCCCATATCCAGGAGACATCCTTACCGTCGGCAATGTTGCTGTTGAGAAGAAGATAGAGGGAATCCGCATCCTTCGTATCGGCAACGAACTGCAAAGATCTGTCAAATCCCACGGGGTTCTTCACCAGGAGGATACAGACATCCCTGCCGTTCACCTTAAACTTCTCCATCCTTCCGAAGGCGGCGCTCACGGCTTCCGTGGCATCGCATGCCCTCTCGAAAAGTTCACCATTCTCCTTACCGCCGTTCTCCGTTATCTCGGTCATGACGGTAACGGCACTCACTGCGGCACAGGTGTTATAGAGATTATGTCCTCCCTGTACCTTAAGCACCTGCTCCTTCGTTATCCCCGTAACGTTATCCCTGATGGAGAACCTGTATCCCGGGGTCGCGGGTGATTCCTTAAGGTCGTATATAACGGCAAATCTGTCCTCGGGACTGACGCTTCCGCAGGATGTACAGTAGAAATCGCCCAGGTGTCCGAAGGATCTGGCCTTATATCCGTATCTGATCTTGCACTCGGGGCAGTATACCGCATCGGGGGATGCGGGAAGGATACTCTCCTTTTTGGGGTACTTCTCGTTATTCATCTTCATGGATGCCTTATCCATTCCGAAGAAGATGCTCCTGTCCTCCCTGCCCTTGCCGAGGGATGCCACCAGGGAATCGTTGCTGTTGATAATGAGCTTTGCACGGGTCCTGTCGATACCTCCGGCGATCAGGTCCCTCGTGTGGGTGAGTTCGCCGTATCTGTCCAACTGGTCCCTGAAAAGGTTCGTAACTACCGATACCTTCGGATCGAGATCCCCGGCTATCTTCGCGAAGGCGGCCTCGTCCGTTTCAAGGACATAGATAAGACCCTTCGATCCTTTTCCGCTCCTCTTGATCTCGTCCTTTCCGCAGATGAGAGTGGTCGCGATACCCGATGCCAGGTTAGCACCGGAGATGTTATTGATGACATCATATCCGAGGCCCGTCAGCATATCGGAGATCATGTGGGAAGTGGTCGTCTTTCCGTTCGTTCCCGTGACGGTGATGATATTTTTCCCGGAGGCTTCCTTTG